>DNTA01000085.1 GCA_003500135.1 Cytophagales bacterium
ATGGCAAAAGAAATGAAGAAGCCACAATATTCCGATCCCATGTATTTTGGGCATAAACGCCCACCCAAAAAGCGGCCGCCGGGAAAGAAAAAGTTTTGTAAAGAATGCAAAATGAAGCATTGAGCCAAAGCCGGTATTGATTTTTTCTTTACCGGCTTTTTCGTACCCGATTCGTATTTTACTAATTTAGAAGCGAAATCAAATCAAATATGAAGCACATAAACAGATATATCGAACACTCGGCCTTGAAACCGACATTGATAGATGCCGATGTAGAAAAAGTGGTTGCTGAAGCCAAAGTAAACGATTTTTTCGGAGTGTGTGTGCCACCTTTTTGGGTGAAAAAGGCCAAAAGGGAAATTGGAAATAGTGATATACAACTGGTTACCGTTATTGGTTTTCCTCTCGGTTACAATCTTACTGAAACTAAAATTGAGGAAATCAGGCATGTGATTGCCAATGGCGCCGACGAGCTCGATATTGTCATGAATGTATCGGCTTTCAAAGCAGGCATGAACTGGCCAAAAATTGAATTGGCAAAATGTGCAACTTTAATTCACGACCACGAAAAGATCATGAAAGTGATCATTGAAACGGCATATCTTTCGGAAGAGGAAATCGTAAAAGCGAGCATGATGTGCCGCGATGCAGGGGCAGATTTCGTAAAGACTTCCACTGGTTTTGCCCCCGCAGGAGCTAAGGAAGAGCACATTAAACTTATTCGTGAATCGCTGCCCTCCAATATAGGTGTAAAAGCCTCAGGAGGAATCCGAGATTACGAAACGGCCTTAAAAATGATAAAAGCGGGAGCAGACAGGCTGGGAGTATCGGCAGGGGTGGATATTGTGAAAGAAGCTCGTGGCGAAAAAGCAGTAAGTGATGGTACATCGGATTATTAAAATAAAAGGAAGGGTCCAGGGAGTAGGATTTCGTGCTTTTGTGACGGATCAGGCACGGAAGCTTGGCATAAATGGATTCGTACGTAATGAACCGGACCGTTCGGTATACATAGAAGCTTCCGGACCCGAACATGAGATGCAGGTTTTCATTGATAAATGTAAAAAAGGCCCCATGATGGGTAACGTGGAACGGCTCGAGCAAACTGCCAATATGAATGAATATACCGACGGTTTTTTCGTTCGTTATTAAGTATTAATCTATCGGGTAAGGAATATACAAGAAGTTGGTAAACTCCTGATCCACGACAAAGAGGCAACAAAATTCGTCCGGATCTTTGTAAGTACCAACAAAATCGTCCAGCTTATCATCGCTGATCAATTCCCGTTGTAGAAATTCGTCGAGATAGGTGGCATAGTAATTCCACCGGGTATCCACATCGGTTCTATTGAACAATAATTTGCCTATGGGTATTTCCGTTCTCGAAATAGGAAAGATAGGGTATTCTGAAAATCCCCGCTTACGGATTTGATAGGATGCTTCCTTTAATGTTTCCGATACTTTGATGAAGTCCTGGGAAATTTCGCCCATGAATTTAGGATCTAATTCGGGGTCGTTGGCGATGGTACTCATATCTCTTTTCTTTTTAAGGCGACAATATTTTCCACGTGATGCGTATGTGGAAACATATCAACCGGCTGAACGGCTGATACATTATATTTTTCACTTAATAGCGACAGGTCTCGCGCCTGAGTGGCAGGGTTGCAGCTCACGTACACAATGGTTTCCGGTTTTACGCTTAATAGCATCTCTACTACTTCAGGGCTCATGCCTGCACGAGGTGGATCTGTGACAACGATTTCTGGGAATCCTTCTTGATTGAACATTTTCTCAGTAAATAGATCTTTGGCATCCCCGGCATAAAAAATGGCATTCTCAATGTCGTTGACCCTGGCGTTTTCTTTGGCGTCCTCAATGGCTTCGGGCACCGATTCTATTCCAATCACTTTTTTCGCTTTTTGGGCCAGGTAATTGGCAATGGTGCCCGTACCGCTATATAAATCGTAAACAACTTCATCACCCTGAAGTCCGGCCAGTTCAATCGCTTTGTCGTATAGCCTTTCCGCCTGATAAGAGTTGGTTTGGAAAAAGCTCTTGGGACCGATTTTAAATTTCAATTTGCCGAGCGTTTCAGAAATATGGGGCAGGCCGTCATATACGATCACATCCTGATCCAAAAAGGTTTCATTCTTTTTTAAATTGATGATGAACTGTAAGCTGTCAATTTCACTGAATTGTTGTTTCAGAAAGGACATGACCATTTCAATTTTTTCCGGATCGTTTTCTCCGAACTGTACGATCACCATTAGCATTCCGGAAACGGTTTTCCGAATAATCAGGTTACGTAGTAGGCCTTTGTGTTCCCTGATATTGTAAAATGACAATCCTTTTTCAAATGCGAAACTGCGTAAAGCATTTCGTATGACGTTTGTAGGTTCTTCCTGTAAATGGCAATGCTCAATATCAACCACCCGGTCGAAACGCCCTGGAACGTGAAAGCCTATCCCCCTGCGGTCAATATCAATTTCAGATTTAGCTTCTTCATCCGTTAACCAACGTGTATCTGAAAGAGTATACTCCAGTTTGTTACGGTAATATTGTGATTTTTCAGACCCTATGATCGGGTTGATTTCCGGTAGCTTTATTTTTCCAATCCGCTCAAGCTGATCTTCTACTTGCTGTTGTTTGTATTGCAATTGTAAATCGTAAGGCAGATGTTGCCACTTACAACCTCCACAAATCC
Organism: Cytophagales bacterium; assembly: GCA_003500135.1. Lineage (GTDB taxonomy): Bacteria > Bacteroidota > Bacteroidia > Cytophagales > Cyclobacteriaceae > UBA10427. The sequence continues at coordinate 2,702 of DNTA01000085.1, forward strand.
CGAAGTGTCGGCAAAATGGTTCAATTCGTTGGTTGCTAAAGGTATGAAAGTATATCGGTCGGCCCTCAAGATAGCTTTTTCGTTTTTTAGTGATGACTACGTCCACTACGTCCCCGGGCACTACACCCTGAACGAAAACCACCTGCCCCTCCTCATTTTTTGTCACGCATTTACCTTCGGCAGCTACCTTCTCAATGGTTAATTGATTTAATTTTTTTCCCTTTCTCGCCATTTGACCGGCAAAGTTAAAACAAAACTATTAGTTGAGGGATTAGATTTTTACTATTTTTGAAATCATTACAT
>DNTA01000089.1 GCA_003500135.1 Cytophagales bacterium
GATATCAAACCAATGACAAGTCATTATCTGTGCAACAGGTAATGGACAGCTATCGGCAACTGTGGAAAATTGAAAAAGCCTTCAGGATTTCAAAGCATGACTTAAAGATCAGGCCAATATACCATCGTGTACAAAGAAGAATTGAAGCGCATATATGCCTTTCGTTTGCCGCATACAAGGTTTATAAAGAACTTGAACGACAACTTTATAGTAAGAATGCAAGCATTAGTGCTGAAAAGGCCATAGACATTGCCAAAACCATTTTTAACATCAAGGTCAGCCTGAAGGAATCGAATCAAACTATAGAAAAGACCATCATTAATAGTGATGAACAGAAATACCTGGTCCGACTTTTTGACTTGATCTGACTTGGGTGTCCCAGCGAGGAAAACAGGAAAACGCTATTCGCACCCAGGTTTGGCACACCCTGATTGCACAATTATTACTAACGGTTGTTCAAAAAATTGCTAATACTAAAAAGGCGTTCTCAATTGTTGCATCATTAGGGTGCATACATTTGATCAGCATGTTGGATGTCTATGAAATGCTACGTAGCGCCAAAAGAGAGTATAGAAAACAATCACTGGGGTCAAAGATTACGCCCTACAACTGAAATTGATATTGAAATAATGGGGGGGTCAGTTTGCTCAGAGGATCAACTGACTTCTGTAAAACAATGAATTATAAACAAAAAGCGCTTATATTGAAATTTAGTTGGACAATAGTGTCCAATTATATTAAACCAGTTCACAAGAACGAGTTATAATCAAGAATTTTTTGAGTGAAAAGCAAGTTTTATGTAATTATGTAATTATCTAAATTTAAAAATTAATTCTATCGAGTATTATTATTTTCTTTTGTAAAAACAATAAATAAGTGAATTATGGCACAATTTATACCATTTGAATCAAATGTAGAAGTTAATGGGGAAACTATATTGACAACCGTCAATTCATTTCCTGAATTTATGAGACAAGCAACCATCGAGATGTTGGAGAATTATGGGATTAAAAATCCTCAACCAGGCAACTGGTATAGCCAGAAAGCATGGTTAGACTCATTTAAAGAGATTTATAAAAAATATGGGAGCAATACTCTTTTTGAGATTGGCAAAAAAATACCAGCACACGCACAATTCCCGCCTGAAATAGATAATATTGAGAAGGCTCTTTCTGCAATTGACGTTGCTTATCAAATGAATCACCGCAATGGAGACATCGGGTTTTACAAATTAGTTGAACACAAAAAGAATGAAAGAAAATTGATTATGCATTGTAAAAACCCATATCCTTGTGATTTTGATCTGGGAATAATTACAACTATGGCTAGGAAGTTTAAAACCGGGATTAAAGTAGAACTTGACCCTAATAAGCCATCAAGAAAAGATGGTGCGGAAGATAGCTGGTATATTGTGTCATATTAATATGATCACTTTTGCTTATAATTAGGGATCAATCACACGTATGACCCGGGTGACTTTTTGGAATTTGAAATCAACATTGGATTTCCCATAAAGGATCACAAAAATATTGACTCGGTGAACTATTATGTGACACATAACAATCAACAAAAACCAAGGTGTACATTAATAGGGGGTTACGGAAATGATGCCTGCTCGTTGGCAGGCATGCCGGAATATATATGATAGCATGGATGTCAACGCGATGATCAGAACATACCCGGCTACCGGTCATGAACAATCGGAAGGGATCAAGCATGATGTAGTCGATTTTTTCAATAAAAATATCCCCGTAAATTGAAAATCAAATATGAGTGATTTAAGCATTTTTACCGATAAGCAACAGATTCCGAATGATCAGGAGCTTTCCAAAGCTTTAGGCCCGACCTATCCACTCTGGCAACAAATTGAAGCCATGGTCATGCAGCATTATCCTTCAGGTAAAATGGAGTGGAACTACCCGGGTAAAAAGTATGGCTGGAGCTATCGGATCAAAGATAAAAGGCGGGCAATTCTTTATTTTTTGCCGAGGGAAGGATACTTCAAGGTTGCTTTTGTCTTTGGCCAAAAAGCCACAGATGAAATAATAGCCAGTGGAGTGAATGATATAGTCAAAGAAGAGCTGGCGTCGGCCCGGGTTTATGCCGAAGGTAGAGGTGTAACTATAAAAGTGGAAGATGAAGCATTATTCCCTGACATTGAACGGCTGGTTGAGATAAAGCTTAAGTATTAGTGATTCATTTTTTGAACTAAAGGTGTAATGTTTTAGCCCTATTTAACAACTTATCTTTCTTTTCGTTAATTTAAACGACATAAAAAATATGTTATGGCATATAGAGATAGAATAATATCAAACCCAAATATCATGCTGGGCAAACCGGTAATAAAAGGCACGAGGCTCACTGTTGAGATTATTCTTAAAAAAATGGCAGAAGGGGCAACCAGTGAAGATATTTTACAAATGTATCCTAATCTACAAGAAGAACATTTGAAGGCTGTTTTTGAATATGCTTTAGAGTTGATTGGTGGAGAGGAATTAATTGACGTTGGTAAATGATAATAGCCGACGAAAACATAAGTTTTCGAATAATCTCAAAACTTAGAGAGTAAGGGTTAGATGTTCTTTCGATTTCCGAAGAGTATGGTGGAATAGAAGATTATGAAATCATCAATTTGGCCTGGTCGACTGGAAGAATTGTTTTAACAGAAGTTAAAGGTTTTGGAGAATGGGTTTTTGCTCATAATGTAACAGATATTTCTGTGCTATTACTGAGGTACCATCATAAAGAACAGGATCACATCATATTAAAATTACTGACTTAGGCATTT
>DNTA01000077.1 GCA_003500135.1 Cytophagales bacterium
ACAACTATGGGTATGCCTACATTACCTGCACACAAATCCATTGCCCCAATTTTCATCGGCTAGGTATATTAGACAGTCCCCTGCATTTGAAAAACGCTCTTGGAATTCAAATAATGACAGGCTTTTAAATCTTTGCTCCATAGTTTTAGGTATTATTTCCCCTAATTTACTACATTTAGCCATATTAGCCATATTTACAAAGTGCCTAAGTCAATAAAATTATTAAAGATATTCGAAAGAGATGAAAATCAATTAAAAGGTTTTTTTACTACAATTTCTTTTAACAGGATTCGAAGAAGAAAATTGTAAAAGTGACTTAAGATTGGACTTCTATAATTTTATTGTATTTCTCATTCCATTTGGGCAATTATCACAATTCATCAGAAATCCGGGGAAATAAATTTAAATAACAGTTTGATTGGGCATTCCAACAAACTATCCCGCCTGGATTGGAACATTGACGAACCATTTAATCATACTTTTTCCTTTATGGATTTAAAAAGCAAAAGTGAATTAAAGCATAGAATTTATTAGAAGGGGAATGGCCTTTCGAAGGAGGGCCTAAGAGTCGGGAATTTGATAAATAAAGCAATAGGTGTAGAATTTTTTAATGATCACCCTTACTATCAGGTGATGATTTGGTCAGGTATTTATGTTTCAGGTTCAGATATTCGTTATATCGAAAACAAATTCACTGAAGAATAGCGTGCAAAAGTTTACACCGGCGTATAATGCCGTTTCAACCAACTGGCCAGTCCGTCCAGGCCGGGGAAGAGCAGTCGCTCGGTAATATTGGCCTGGTCGAGCTTGTCGCGGATCTCCCACTTGAGGCCTTTAGGGATAATGAGCTTATAAAAAAGCCCCGGGTGTTTTTCAAGCCATTTGTCCATGATAGCCACGGGGTCAGACATCACCGAAAAGAAGGCATACTGGTTTTCAATGCGAGCATCAAGCGATGGCGGCTCAAAAAACAAAAGCATCAACTCTTCGCTCATCGTATCAAATTCTTCAATAGTGGGCACCACCATTTCCATCATCTCGATCGTAAAAGTATTGGAGCCTACCTTATTCAATGCTTTCTGCAGGGGTAAGGGCAGTAGGCGGTTGACGTTGACGAAGTCCACCATCCAAATGATGCCATCCGTATCGTATCGATCCGTGTTTTGTGTGGCGAAGTGTACCGCCACAAAAGGGGAGTAGGTCCAGTCGATCAACCGGGTGGGCAGGCCATAGTGCTGCCCCATGGTCATCACCTGCCACTCGCTGGAAAAATCTTCCGTCTTGCCAAAGCGGGCATATTTGCGAAAGTTGCGGAGGATGTGGTATTCCAAATGGCTGCAATCGCCGCAGGTGCGGTAAAAACCATTGGATAGTTCATAGTTTTTATCGGAGAGGCCCCGGTAGGCAAAATCGGTTCGGAAGCGCTGGAGAGGCTCTTTCCAGGAATCGATGTAGAGCTTTTCACACAGATCGGGCCAGCTTTGGATGACAATTTCCTGAGACATTATTATATCAATGATTGTGGAGTCAAATTAGTGAAATTGTCTGAAGTAGAAAGGATGGTTTATGTTAATAAAACAAAAAAAACCGCAACTCGAAGGCTGCGGTCGTATTACCAAATTGCAACTAAAATACCTTAGAAGTCGCCTCCCATATCCATTCCGCCGCCTCCGTCGCCGCGTTCTCTTCGGTCAGGGCGGTAGTTGTTGATCTTAAAGCTTAAGGTCAGCATAATAATCTGCGATTCCCGGTCGCGAAAACTCGTGGAGGTAAAATTGGTTCCGTTGGAGGTATACTCGAAATTCATGGTATCAAAAATATCCCTTGCCTGCAGAGTGGCCGATAGCTTGTTTTTAAACATATCCTGTCGCACCGAAACATTAAATCCATACATGCCCTGACGTTCCCCCTGAGCGGTTACCGTCGGACCCATCCAAATGGTATTCAATTGTAATCTGGTATTTTTGGCCGCTTTCCAGGTCGCGTTCAAACGACCATCCACATTCGTACTGCTCTGGTCCACCGGTTGTTCGCCCAGGTCACCAAACACCTGGTAGTTGTATACATTTCCGGAGATATTGAAAGAAAGCTTTTTAGATGGGAAATAGTTGACCGAAAGCTCGGCGCCTGTTGCTTTGTCGTTACTAAGGTTTTGCCATGAATAGATGATCACATTCGGATCAGTAGGGTCAGTACTTTGCACCCTGGTGATCTTGTTTCTGGTAATACGGTGATACCCTTCTATACCTACAAATACTTTTTCAAACTCGCGCTGAACACCAAACTCATAGGAATCGATATATTCTGGTTCAAGTGCAGGGTTACCAGCCCTTTTCGTAAATTGGTCGCGCTGATATACAAATGGGTCCAGATACCATGAGCGTGGACGGTCGATCCGACGACTGTAGCTGGTATAGACCTCGATCTGTTCACCGATAGGTTTTGATAAATGAAGGGTGGGGAACCAGTCCATCCGGTTGATGGAATATACGCTATCGATGCTCACATTCTCCAAAGAGCGATCGGTATATTCACCTCTTAGGCCAATCATATATTCAAGAAAACTGAGCTTACTGGCGTAGGTAGCATAAAAGCCATGAATGTCCCTTTCAAAATTTGAGGTGTTTCGAATATCCGGATCAACGGGCCAGTCGTTGGTTTCGGGATCCCAGGTGCTGAAAGTGAAATTTTCCTGCTCAATATCTTTCCGCCATTGATACCCCGCTTCCAGCTTAGCTTGATTGGCAAAAGTGTGGGTATAATCCGTCTTGAAACGATATTCACTTTCTGTTGAAGTTTCAAATCCTAATGTCCTGAATGGCGCTTCCCCTGTTGGATTACCGTTTTCATCCAGGAAGTCGCTATTCTGAAAATCATTGTTTTCACCAGTACTTCCTGCATAGTAAAAGTAAGTAACCAGGTTTTGATTTTCGCCAATGTCCCAGTTCCAGGTAAGGTCTGAATTAAAATACCGCCCATCCCGACGGAATGAGCTGAAGTTGTCAATATAGGTGGTCTCTGACGTGGGTTCTGTGGTAGTGATTTGGTCTTCATTGCTCTCTCTGCCAAAGGCGTAATTGCCCATGTTGAGGTTCATACTTAATTTGTGATTGTCGTTCAGTTGGTAGCCCACTCCCGCCCTGACGCTTTCACCTTCGCGTTTGAAAAATCCGTCTGATGTGGTATTGAGAAATAGGGATGTATCGCCGAGGTCGGTAATGCGTTCTCCGGTTCCCTCTCCCAGAAACTTGCGATCCTGGTAGTTCAGTCCTAGAAAGAAATTCCATTTACCGCGGTTCATATTCACCAGGCCATCCACCTGGTATTTATCGTTGGTGCCCACCATGGCATTCACTACGCCATTCATTCCGGCTTCCCGTTTCTTCTTAAGTACAATATTAATAATACCGGCCACACCATCCGGATCGTATTTCGCTGATGGGTTGGTGATGATTTCAATATTTTCAATGCTGCTTGCCGGGGTTTGCTGCAAAACTTCCGATGGATCCAAAACGGTGGGCTTACCGTCGATGAACACTGTGAAATTACTGCTTCCTCTCAGCAGCACATTACCTTCAATATCCACCTGAATGCTGGGGATGTTTTCAAGCGCCATTACTGCATTTCCGCCGGTTGCGGCGATGTTGTCGGATACATTGATCACCTTTTTGTCGACGCGGTAATCCACCTGGGTTCTTTCGGCAGTCACCTCGATCTCCTCAAGCTGCGATACTGCAGGCGCAACTTTTATTACACCCACATTGACCACCTTCTGTCCGGGTGATAATTTGATATTGCTTACCTGATTTTTATCGTAACCGATAAACTTGGCCTCGGCATAAAACTGGCCAAATGGCAAATTTTCAACAACAAAGGTACCGGTAGCGTCGGCCATTGAGCCGGTGACCATAGAAGAGTCTTGTACATCGTAAATTATAATATTGGCAAATTCCAGTGGCATTCCCGTCTCACTGTCAATGACTTTACCGGCTATTTTACCAGCTTTTGCACCAACTCCAACATTTACCGGGGCCTGTGCGCCGGAAGTCCACACGATGCTGATCCATAATAAAAATAGTAATCCTGCTTTTTTCATGACTTTCCCTTAATCCTCAGCTATAACCACCTGATACTGTTTTAGTTTAAAAAGATGTTGTAACAATAATTGTTTTTATGTTAAGTTATTGTAAAAATTACACTTATAGCGATATATTTACGTTAACGGTAATAGCCTCTAAAACTTAAGATGACAGTTCGGGCATTAACTTGCGGTGTGATGAATTATTGTGGAAAAAATAATGGGCAATCCCGGCTCACTTTTCAATTTCCACTTGTTTAATGGTATTTTCAATGGCGGTTTTGGGATCACTTGCCTTCCATCCGAAACGTTTCTCGAATTTATCAGACTTAAAGATGTAGTCGCGGTCGTACTGATATAGCATTTCTGTGAATTCACGAATGGTGGGTACAAAAATGCCGGCCAGTTGAACCATCAACTTTGGTAAGGTGGAATATTTGGGTTCCATTTTCATTTGTGCAGCTACCATTTCAATCCAGTCTTTACCTGTACGCGGCGACTGGTCGGTGGGCAAATGCCAGGTTTGCTGGTAAGCATCATCAGTATTGCCAAGTTGTGCGGTCGCCTTTGCGGCATCTTTCTCCCAAATGAACTGATGAAGCTTATCATCACGCCCAAACCAGTTGGCTTTTTTTCCACTAAGGTAATTCTTGATCACCATTTCCGTCAGTACGCTGTTTTTGACACTTATGAAGTCCGGTGCGCGGGCAATCAGTGCCGTGATGGAATGGTCAGCCATGTGTTGCAATAGTAAATCTGCGATTTCAGCGCGTACCTTTCCTTTCTTGCTTACCGGTCTGAAAGGCGTGTCTTCTGTCATATGGTCCAGATGAGCAGGGTCGTACATGTACATGTTGTCAAAAAAGACGAGTTTTGCCTTGTGCTTCTGGCAGGCTTGTATGGTGTTGGCCATGATATCGGGCCATTTTTGCTTCCAGATTTTTTTATTGTAGGGCAATCCGACGACCAGATAAACTATTTCCGAACCTTTTATTGATGCATCGAGGCTTCCTGCATTAGTCAGGTCTGCGGAAACAAGCTCATCGCTTTCATTTACTTTTTTCGGGTTTCGGCTTACCAACCTGACCTGGTTGGTATATCTGGTCAATTCTTTGGCTAAATGGGTGCCAATAGCGCCTCCGGCTCCGAGGATGGTTTGCATAGGTCTTTTCTTAAATTGTACGGAATTTATGCATTCAGAGGTGTTGGGTTATGGTTTATTTGATAAGTGGCGCCTATTTAGTTTATTGTTCAATAGAAATTGCCTGAAAGGAAGTTAGCCCGCCCTTATCGAACGAATAAGAAATTTCCATAGGATTACAGCAAACCTCACAATCCTCGATATACTGTTGTGGCCCAGGCATGATTTCCAGTATCATTGAAATACCGGCCCCGCAATACGGGCAATTGAAGAAATGCTCCATTTAACGTGTATTTAAACTGATCCCTTAAAAAATCACATTTATTGGGTTGAAAAGGTGAATTTCCACCTTTTTTCTTTTTCTAAACCTCTAATTATTCGTAATAATAAATAAGCCAACATAGTTTATATCTATGACAACCACGACGGATGACAAATACGAAATTCAAAGACTTAAACAATCGGTAGATAGGTGGCGTCACCGCTATTACCAGAATCAATATACGTTGAATTTGGTTCTTGAAAAATTTAAGGACGAGGATCCTGAGCTTTTTGAAAGGGTGATGCATGAACTGGCGCCGGATAGGATGTTTGAGGAGTTGAAGGGATGAAAAACTGGCCTGGAGGGTTGATTTCCCGGGCCATTATTGATTAGCTCTTTATGTCTTCTGCGATCAATTTCATCAACCACATCATTTCGCTGGCGATCTGTTTCGATCTTTCTGCATACCTTGTTTCTTCTTCAGATGTATTATCAGCTTCTTTGGGGTCTTCATAAGTCAGGGCAAACCTTGCCTCGGCACCCGGTACGATCGGACAATTGGCATCGGCATCCGAGCAGGTCATTACGGCGCCAAACCCTGATTTCGGATTAAACATATCGTCGTACTTTTTGGAGAAACATTCCAAAGGAGGGGCTTCGCCACTGAAATGTACCAGGTAATGTGGATTTTGTCCTCCGGGGTTTTCAATTCTCATTCCGGCATCCGAAACAGCTTTAACGGCCCTGGGATTGAAAGCAGTAGCTTCCGTGCCACCGGAATAGGTTTCCAGCTTTTCCCCGAAACCGAAATACGTTGCCGCCGCTTTGGCCCAAACCTGCCCCATATGGCTTCTTCGGCTATTGTGGGTGCAAATAAAAGTCAATTGTGCCTTGCCATCTTTTTCAATTTTGCTACTAACGTATTGCGCTATCCCTTCAATGATTTTCTGCCTTTCTTTTGCGATCTGAAGGCTTTCAGAAAGACTTGACTGAAGGTACTGTTCTATTTCAGGAAATAAGGTTACCCTTTGATCCATTTGATTTATTGTTTCGTTTTTTGTTTCTGATTCCGATCCGCCATTTTTTTGGTTACACGAAAACCAACTGCCGGTAGCAAAAAGCAATAGCAGAATGATGGAAGTTTTTGAATAGATTCCGGACATTAGCAACAAGGGCTTTTAGGTGCACAACAATCAGCAGCGGTTTCGGCTTTGTGATTTTCTGCCATTATTTTCTCACCGGGCTTTTCGGCATACACCGTTATACTGAAAATGCCGGTAGAGCCCTTCATAAATGCTGCTCTTTCTTCTTTGCCGAGGTATTTTTCCAACAAGGATTCCGGCAGGGTAATCGTTTTTTCTTTTTGGAGCTTAATATTCTGAAAACCCTGCGCTTCGATCAATCCGAGATATTCAGATTTTTGTATGGCCCCCGCCACGCATCCGGCATACATTTCGGCATCCTTGCGCAAAGCCTCCGGCAATTTACCTACCATTACAATATCCGAAATGCTGAAATGCCCGCCGGGTTTCAATACCCTGAATATTTCGCTGATCACCTGTGATTTGTCCGGAACCAGATTGAGCACACAATTACTTACGATCACATCGGCCACGTTGTCATTCACCGGCATATTATCAATATCACCCTGGCGAAATTCTACATTATTAAAGCCTCTCTTTTCGGTATTAAGTCTTGCTCTTTGGATCATAGATCCCGTAAAGTCGATACCGATCACTTTACCTTCGGGCCCCGTTTCGTATCGCGCCACAAAACAATCGTTGCCCGCACCTGACCCAAGATCGATCACCGTATCCCCCTTGCTAATCCTTGCAAATTTGGTCGGCAGTCCGCAACCGAGGCCAAGGTCGGCGTCTGGTTCATATCCCTCCACCTCGCTGTAATCGTCCATCATAATGTTATACACCTTATTGCGGTCGGGCGCTCCGCCACAACAAGGGCCGGCCTGTTCACTTTTTGCCAGTTGGTCATATTTGTCTTTTACGATCTGCTTTAGTTTTTCATCCTGTTTCATGTCCTGGTTATTTATTGCAATATTACGATATATTAGTTCAAATTTTTTTAGCAACAGTCTTTATTCGTTACATACGCTTCAAAAAAATTGTGGAAGAGCTTTTGAATTTCATGCCAGCGTTCGGCGTTGATACAATATTTTACTGAAGTACCTTCAATGGTTCCCTGAATAATTCCGACAGATTTCAGTTCGCGGAGGTGTTGTGAGATGGTGGCCTGTGCCAGGCCTATTTCCTCTACAATATCTCCTGTGATACATTTGTTGCTATTTAGCAGCAACTCAATAATAGCCACACGAGCCGGGTGTGCCAAAACCTTGGCAATTTGGGCAACTTCATTTTGTGCCGTTGTGAATAATTCTGCTTTCGTTACACCCATGATTAATTATTATATCGCAATAATACGATAATAGTTTTATAATTGCAACAAGATTCAAAATACAGCAGTATATCTTTTAATTGGCCAGGGCAACAGACGCCTTCAATTGCTTTTATATTATGCAATCTATATTCTGAATAATTGAAATACCACTTCACAACTTTAAATGCGCATTTAGCCTGGAAATATCATCCGGTTTTCCAAATAAGAATAACTCGTCATCCTGACGGATCACCTCATCCGGCATTATCTTCGTGATGAATTCTTTATTGCGTTTAATGGCCAGGATATTGATGTCATATTCCTCCCTTAGCCGGGCATCTGCCACTGATTTTCCCACTACCTTATTTTGGCCCTGTTCGGCCTTCAATGTAATCAAAGCAGCTTCAGGAATATTCCTTATGGTCGGTCTGCCAAGGTTTGAAGGCAGGCTTTCGGGTTCCCTGAGTGCATTGTAATTGTTGGACCTGACGTCATAAATAAAGGATTGTATTTTGTCTTCCGGTACCAGGTAGCGGTTCAATACCCTGGTAAAAATCTCTATGGAGGTCTCAAATTCTTCCGGGATCACTTCATTGGCACCGAGTTTTAGCAGGTTTTCGGTCTCCTGAACAAACCTGGCCCTAACGATCACATACACCGTATCGCAGAGCATTCGGATTTGCGATATGATTTTCTTGGCAGTATTCGCATCTGAAATAGCTATTACCGCAACGCGGGCTTTGTAAATTATCGCCTCCCGTAAAATCAATTCGTGGCTTGCGTCGCCGAAAATTACGTGTCCTCCTGAAGCTTTGGCATCACCAATATTTTTAGGGTTTAATTCGATAATAACAAATGGCAGATTGGCCCTCTTGGCGGCATTTGCCACATTTTTTCCATTGATGCCATAACCTACAATTACGATGTGGTCCTGCAATTCATTTTCAGGTATGGGGTTGGTTTCCACATTTGAAGGCGCTTTTGTCTTATCCCAACTTTTGGGAAGGTAATTATGGGTTACATAACCGGCCGTTCTTTCTGACCTGTTTATGATAAAGGGGGTTATGGCCATGGAAAGAATGGAAGCAGCAAGAAAAAACTGGTAAATATTTCCATCCAGCAAACCATAGGTCAGTCCTGAGGAAGAAAGAATAAAGGCAAATTCACCGACTTGAAAAAGGCTTAAAGAGCTCTGAGCTGCGGTTTTGATCGGATATCCCAATGCTCTAACGGCCACCAATATCACCCCTGACTTCAGCAGGGAAATAACAATGGTCAGTGCCATAATCATCCAAAGGTTATTCCATAGAAAAGACAAATCAAGCAACATGCCAATCGAAACAAAGAAAAAGCTCAGGAATATCTCGTGAAAAGGCATGATGTTTACTGTAGCCTGGTGCTTAAATTCAGATTCGGAAATGATTAGTCCTGCAAAAAATGCGCCCAGGGCAAGAGACAAACCCAAAAGTGAGGTTAGCCATGCCGTAGCAAAACAAAGAACGATCGTGCTTAAGATAAACAATTCGCGATTCCGGGTCTGAACAACCTGGCTTAGAATTAATGGCGCCAGAAAACGGGCAAGTATGTATATGAATACACCAAAAGCCACGAGTTTCAATACCAATGTAACCAATGACATGAGCACATTGTCCGTATCGCCCGAAAGTATCGGAGTGATCAGGATCATGGGCACCACAATAATATCTTGAAAGATCAGCAATGCCACACTAATCCTTCCATGAGGTGTACTGATCTCGCCGGATGATTGCAGCGTATTGAGCACAATGGCTGTACTACTCAGTGAAAAGAGGAAACCGATAAATACAGCTTCGTTCCAATTGAAATTGAAAAACTTAAGAATGACGCTGACCAGAGCAATGGTTCCCCCGACCTGGAGCAAACCGCCCAGAATAACCGTTTTTTTGAGACTGGCCAGACTCTTCAGGGAGAATTCGATGCCAATTACAAAAAGCAGAAAAACGACGCCAATCTCCGACATCACCTCTACTTCGTGTATGGCATGGATCAGGCTGAGCCCATAGGGACCGGCAATGGCCCCGGTGACCAGAAAACCAATAATATTCGGAAAGCGTAGCTTTTGAAATATGATATTGATAATGACTGAAATGCCAAGAATGATGACTATATCCTGTAGTAGAGGGATTTCCATTGAACTTTCCGGTTGTTGATCAATCGTATTCTTAAGCCTAAATATATTGATTAAAACCAGAAGGCAATTAAGATGTGTAAAAGAATTACCTAATCATTCTATATTTAATCAAATAGCGATGCCATTTGCCATCAATATAGCAAATATGGGTATGGCACATAATAAGATCATTTCAATACCGACCATCAGGCGTACTGAACGTGGTACGTCAATATTTGCATCAAGGTCACCCCCTTTGTTGTTCTTAAAGATAAAAATGCTGGGTACAATAGACAACAGCCCGACTATAATAAACAATCCCAGTTTCACATAAACCCATCCGTTTTGATTGTAATACTCCGCAGGTTTGCCTACCCATAGCCACATGGTCAGTCCGGCGAACAAAACCGTAATAGCGCTTATCCCATATATGGCATCGAATATCGCGATCCGCTTCAACAGCTTTTTTGAAACCACTTTCTGCAATAAGAGCCATTCGGCCAATACCGCGCCGAAAAGCAAAAGGATACTGATGATATGTACATATCGAATGATGAGGTAAAGGTTCATTTTTTAAGTTTGAAGTTATGTTTATTCTATAGCTAAAACCAAAAATATAACCGAATCGGATCAAACTATAACCGAAACGGCAAATTATATCACTGAATCGTGCTTAAATATGTTGGTCGACATAGCTTTTTCCGATCTTTAGCCATTTCCATAAATTGTCATCCGTTTGAAACCCTCCCGGATCAACAAAAAGGAATCCCTTCATTGGCCTTCCGGTAAAGTCCATCACCCGGACAAATGGTTGCTTCAGCAACTGATCGTAATTTTCTTTAGGCGCCCGTACCATAAGATGATCTTTTATGATTCCACAGCACATTTTTCCCCTGTACATAAAAGCCAGTCCGCCAAACATCTTTTTTTCTTCAATTTTAAGCTGATGCTCAATCATAAGGTTGGATATTCTTGAAGCCAAAAGTTGGTTGTATGCCATAATTGAAGGTATTCCAAAAGGAATATACAAAAATCAATGGGCAAATCTTTGAATTAATGTAATTTTGCTCATAGGGTACCGGCACGGTCATTTTAATCGAAATGGAAAATGATCAAAAGTCTCGCTCAGGACGCCTGGATGCACTAAAGTGCAAAAACATTTGTTGGTAGTATACGTTGGAATATTGTTATTCATTGGTAACAAAAATCATTCATGGACAAGGCTTTTATACAAAAAATTTATCACAGTCATCAGCAATGCACCAAGTGTCCGCCCACAACCGTTATTCATGCTTTTTTTAATGATCTGCTTGGAGTATTATTCCCTGATTTTGCCAATCAGCCACTCGATGCAATAGAGGTTTTTGAAAACCGTATTGAAGGGTTAAAGGTGGAGCTAAAGCGTATATTGTTCAATAACCTGGTTAGCGCAGAGACAGAGGCTGATGAAGTGGTAAAAGGGTTTTTTGATGAGGCGCCACAATTATATGATAAGCTTCAAAATGACATTACCGCTACATTTGAAGGCGACCCCGCTGCCAAAACAAGGGAGGAAGTAATACGTAGTTATCCCGGGTTTTATGCCATCGCAGCCTATCGCGTAGCACACTTGTTACTTGGTTTAGGCGTTCGCAATATACCAAGGATCATAACCGAACATGCACATAGTAAATCAGGAATCGATATACATCCGCACGCCAGCATTGGTGAATATTTTTGCATTGACCACGGTACGGGTGTAGTAATAGGAGAGACCACAGTGATCGGTGATCATGTGAAAATTTACCAGGGGGTCACGCTTGGTGCGCTAAGTGTTAATAAAGAAGATGCCAAAATAAAAAGGCACCCGACCATCGAGGACCATGTGGTGCTCTATGCCGGCGCAACCATTTTAGGAGGCAATACCATTGTGGGTAAAAATTCCATTATTGGTGGCAATGTTTGGCTGACCAAAAGTGTGCCGCCCGATTCCAAAGTTTACTATCAGGCCCAAATGCACAGTGGGGATAGTGAAAAACCTGATCTCATAATTTATAAATAGCCAACTATATGACCATTCTGGATCTGATTGGTAACACACCTCTGGTGCAGTTAACCAGTATTCCAATCAATAAAAATGTAAAAATATTCGGCAAGCTGGAAGGAAAAAACCCTGGTGGAAGTGTGAAGGACCGTGCTGCCTACGGAATGCTGAAAGGGGCGCTGGAGAGGGGCGAAATTAAACGGGGTGATAAACTGGTGGAAGCGACAAGTGGAAATACAGGTATTGCCCTGGCCATGATTGCGCAGGGAATGGGCTTGAAGATGACCCTCATCATGCCGGAAAATGCCACTAAAGAACGCATATTGACCATGCGGGCCTACGGAGCAGAGCTGATATTGACAGATGGTGAAAAAGGCATCGAATACTCGCGCGAACTGGCCGAAAAAATGAATAAAGAGGAAGGCTATTATATGCTCAACCAGTTTGCCAATAAAGACAATTATGGAATGCATTACGCCACAACGGGCCCTGAAATATGGCGGGATACCGAGGGTAAAGTGACGCATTTTGTTTCTGCCATGGGCACAACGGGAACCATCATGGGAGTGTCCAGATATTTGAAAGAAAAAAATCAGGATATCCGGATCGTAGGTACTCAACCTACCGAAGGTTCGTCAATCCCGGGTATAAGAAGGTGGTCCCCTGAATATCTGCCTGCCATTTTCGAACGGGAAAGAGTAGATTGCATTATCGATGTCAGTGAAGAGGATGCGGCACATATGGCCCGTAGGCTGGCAAAGGAGGAGGCTATTTTTTCAGGCATGAGTAGCGGCGGCGCTCTTACAGCAGCACTCCGATTGGCAGAAGAAATTGAACAAGGCGCCATTGTTTTTATTGTTTGCGATATTGGCGACAGATATCTGAGCTCTGATCTATATGCCTAGAAGGCGCCTGACATTTTACTACAAAAGTTTTGCATGAAATGGCCATGCATTCGTCATTTTTGATAATTTTGTTCGCAATAACCTTTAAAACAACAACCATACATGAGTATAGTATTGATCATTGGGGCCGGCGGTGTAGGAAACGTGGTAGCCAAGAAATGCGCCAGGGAAAAAGATGTATTCAGCGACATTATGCTGGCCAGCAGGACAAAATCCAAATGCGATGCCATAGCTAATGAAATAGGAGGCGGCAGGGTAAAAACGGCACAGGTGGATGCAGATAATGTGCAGGAGTTGGTCGGCCTGATAAAAGAATTTAAACCGGATATGGTGATCAACGTTGCTTTGCCTTATCAGGATTTGCCAATAATGGATGCCTGTCTGGAAACCGGGGTACACTACCTCGACACGGCCAATTACGAACCCAAAGACGAAGCGAAATTTGAATACAAGTGGCAGTGGGCCTACAAGGAAAAATTTGAAAAAGCGGGTCTCATGGGGCTTTTGGGCTGCGGTTTTGACCCGGGGGTAACAGGGATTTACACCGCTTATGCCGCCAAACACCATTTCGACGAACTTCATTATTTGGATATTGTTGATTGCAATGCAGGGGATCATGGCCAGGCCTTTGCAACCAACTTTAATCCGGAAATAAATATCCGTGAGATCACCCAAAAGGGTAAATACTGGGAAAACGGACAATGGAAAGAAATCGATCCGATGTCAGTTCATAAGCCTATTGATTACCCCAATATAGGCCCAAAAGAATCCTACTTGTTGTATCACGAGGAATTGGAGTCATTGACCAAAAACTATCCGGGTATCAAAAGGGCCAGGTTCTGGATGACATTCTCTCCGAATTATATCAACCATCTGCAGGTACTGCAAAATGTCGGCATGACCAGCATAGAGCCGATAAAAGTGAAAGGGGTGGAAATTGCACCATTGGAGTTCTTAAAAGCAGTATTGCCCGAGCCTTCTTCCCTGGGTGAAAACTATACCGGAGAAACCTCCATTGGCTGTCAGATCAAAGGGGTAAAAGATGGTCAACCGCGCACCTACTATATATGGAATAATTGTAAGCATCAGGATGCCTGGAGTGATGTAAAAGGCCAGGGGGTTTCGTACACCACTGGTGTGCCTGCCATGTTAGGGGCCAAAATGATGATGACAGGGAAATGGATGAAGCCTGGTGTTTGGAATGTGGAAGAAATGGATCCCGATCCGTTTTTGGAAGAAATTGGCGGATATGGATTGCCCTGGAATGAGAAGATTAATGTAGAATTGGCTTTTGATGACTATGATTAGAAAAGAACGCAGGCCGGGGATCGACATTGATAAGGTTCCCTCGCCTTGTTTTGTTTTAGAAGAAAAATACTTACGCGATAATCTCGAAATTTTAAAGCATGTTAGCGACCAGTCGGGCGCTATTATTTTATGTGCACTTAAGGGGTACTCTATGTGGAGTAGTTTTCCACTTATACAACGATATCTTGAAGGAGCCACGGCCAGTTCATTGAATGAAGCTAGATTGTGCCACGAAGAAATGGGCCATAAGGCTCATTTGTGCTGTCCGGTCTATTTTGAGGATGAGTTGGATGAGATATTGTCCATTAGTTCACATATTACTTTTAACAGTTTAAATCAGTTCGAAAGGTTTGGCAAAAAAGCGCTGGAGCAAGGGTTAAAGTCGGCGATCCGAATCAATCCTGAATTTGCCGACGCGCCGGCAGAAATGTATAACCCATGCACACCGGGCAGCAGGCTTGGTGTTACCAGAGCGCAATTTGGAGATCAACTGCCTGAAGGAGTTACCGGTCTGCATTTTCATGCCTTGTGCGAGCAAAACGCCGATTCACTTGTAAAGGCGCTTCACGAAGTAGAAGAAAAGTGGGGCGAGATGCTTTACAAGCTGGAGTGGTTCAATGTAGGTGGAGGCCATCACATTACACGAATAGATTATGACATTCCTCTTTTGATCGAAACGCTGCGCAACTTCCAGGATAAATACGACCTTCAGGTGATCATGGAGCCCGGCGAAGCAGTAGGCTGGCAAACAGGCTATCTGATCTCTACAGTTGAGGATATCATTGAAGCCAATGGAATCAAAACGGCCATGCTGGACGTATCCTTTTCCGCCCATATGCCCGATACCATTGAAATGCCCTACAAACCGAAAGTATGGGGCGCCAGGGGGCCCGGGGAAGCGCCGCATTTGTATCATCTCGGCGGAATGACATGCCTTTCCGGCGATTACATGTCGGGATATGCCTTCGATCAACCCCTTCAGATTGGTCAAAAGCTCGTATTTGATGATATGATCCATTATACCATGGTAAAAACCACTTTTTTCAATGGTGTAAAGCATCCCTCAATAGGCATCTGGCGTGAGAACGGCGAATTCGAGTTGATCAAAAATTTTGGATATCAGGAATTTAAGGCTAAGCTTTCATGAATTTTATTGTGTTTTGGCAATAAATCAAGGCAATGAATTTCTATAATCCTTTAACCTTTGATATACCAATTGGGGAATTGGCATTTTCTTGTCATAGGGTCTGCGGGATACCTCAAAGAACGGCCCCAACTTTTGCACACGACGGTAACCCATAAGGTGAAAGATATCCAATGTACGCCTCCAGGCTTTTTTTCTGTTTATTATGAAGCCATCTTTAAGATAATGTGCCTTTTGAACTCCGGGAAACCAATGAAACATGCGATCAGCTCGGACCTGTCTCAAGTTTCGGGAAGCCCTGATCCAGACAGGTTTAACCCTTTTTATAATGAAAAAACCTTCCTTGCCAAGCGATTGATAAAGCGGCATAAATATTAGTCCGCCAATGGGTGTGCTTACCTGGCCGTTTTGATTATACCCCAACACTTCTCCTGCCTCTACGCGCTGAAAATTGACATAGCCCGGTTTCATTTTAAAATTTTCATCCGGGGCAATTAAGTAGGTGTGCTTAAGTTGAAATACTGGTTGCGTAATGGTGTACTGCGACCTCAAATACCGGTAATGCTCCTGACGGTTGGGCACATGGTCAGGTTCAAGGCATCCACACTTGATCAAAGACATCCAAATGAAAGCCTCAGAGTTCTTCACAGAAGAGCCTGCCTGATGTTGGCCGGCTTCAAATAAAACGGCCGGAATGCCAAGTTCACTGAAAAAACTGAACATAGGCCCATCCATCTGCTCTTCAAGCCCAAGAATTAATGGCGCCGGCAGTCCCGAAATGAGTGACCGGTTTTTTAGCGTATCTGAAATGGATACAAAAGGAATACTTTTAGCGGAGGTGGTGTGAAGATCAAAAAGAATGGTAGGTTCATTGGGGTCAATCTGTTCCAGCATTTGATCGAGGATCTCCTTTTTTTCATTGTATTCAGGTACATCGCCGTATGTGATATAGTGTTCCGGATGTCCGTACCAAATCCTGTTCAAATCTTTGGCCAGGTACCTTTTACCTTGCTTTAGCGCTTCCAGGTGTCCACATATCCCGATCAGCCTGCCTTTAAATGGGATTTCTTTTTTATGCAATTGTCGCAACACCTTCTGAATAGCGATGACGCCTGCGGGTTCATTGCCATGTATAGCTCCGAAAAAAATAACATTAGGCCCTTTATCTCCCGTAAACTTGCCCAAAAGCCTTTTTGGGTCATCCAATAATACAAGCTTTTCTATATCGGCCTGCGTGATCATCAGCTACGTTGGTTATGTATTTCTTTTAGCAATTTGGCCGACACATTTACAAAGTCTTTTTCCGTAACGATCCCAACCAGTTTGTCATCTTTTATTACTGTCAGGCAGCTCATATTGTACTGCTTCATTTTTTGTATCGCCTCGCTAATGGTGGTTTCCGGTGATACACAGCACATTTCCAATTTTGTAAACATAAAATCACTGATTCGGGTCTTCAGTTTACGCTCTTTTCCTCTTTTTGAAAGAAAGTGGACTACCAGGCCTGCTGTGACCAGCCCCACCAGTTTTCCGGCTTCATTCTCAACGGGCACATGCCTTACCTGCTTCCAGTCCATAATACTCGCCACCAGGTCGAGCATATCATCCTCTTTTACGGTCAACACATCTGTCGACATGATCTGTTCGATGGTGTGATAGTAAGTAGACCAGTTTCCCGCCTCCTGCAAAGCCGGCAGGGCCCATTTGCAAACCGGAAGGTTCTGTTGTTGACGCTTATAAATGCCCGCAGTTGCCGTAATGAGGGCTTCGTCATTGGAACTTCTTTTGCGATTGATATTATAACTATCCAGCAACCATTGCGAGCCGGTTCTTCCCGTACCCACTCTGCACAGGATCACTTCGAGGTAGTAATCAACGTCTTTTGTGTTAACTCCTTTTTTTATCAACCCCTCCCGAGCCATCGGAATTAGTTCGTTCTGAATAAGTTCTGAGGCGCTGTATTTTCGATTGTGGAACCATTTAAACCGGTTTTCAAGTCCCAGTTTAGCGGCCTTTAGAAAGTTCGTTTTGACATCGTCAAAATCGAGCTTTTTCGTAATCTGGTTTATGTCTTGCGGCACATTTGACATTAAGCCGGTCCAGAATACCATATTGGCAATTTCATCGGTGATGGAAGGGCCGCTTGCCAGGTACCGGTTTTCAATTCTTAAATGTGGTTTACCATTATCTGATATGCCAAAACAAGGCCGGTTCCATTTATAAATGGTGCTGTTGTGTAAACGAAGCGCTTCCAGCAATGGTATTTTCCCGTTTTCCAAAGTATGCAATGAATGAGGGGACTTTAATGTTTTCCCCAACAGCGGTTCGAACCGCATTATATCTTCCTTGTAAATATCTACAATGGAGTCCTTTATCCAGTGATTCCCAAAGGTAACACGTGGCAACTTTTCCCTTCGCGGATCCAGCGAATTGCGGGTGTCCAGTGACTGCTGAAACAAAGCAATACGCGTTTCCCTCCACAATCTTTTACTTAAAAGCAAGGGGGAATTAGTGCTCGAAGCCAGAACGGGCCCCGAAATAATTTGCGCCCAGTTGTAGGTGTCCACAAACTTTTCCGGACTGACCTGGTAATGCATTTGAAAACTGGTATTACAGCTTTCAAACATTACCGAATCATGGCGGGTAATTAGTTCGTCAGTACCGCTGATATGAAATTCGAACTCGCCTTTTCTGCGCATTTTCATGCTTTCGGCAAGTGCGAAATAACGGTCTTTAGGCGTCATGTACTGAAGGTTGATATGCTTGTGTTTGATGGTGGGAAGTATGCCGGTGAGCAATACTTTGGTATCCTGACTTTGGGCAGCATTTTCAGCAATATCCAACCAATTTTTTAAATCTTGTTTGAGTGTTTGAAAGCAGTTCCCTTCCAGGATTATGGGATCGAGGTTGATCTCCATGTTGAAAAGCGCCAATTCAGTGGTGAAATGCGGGTCATTTATTTTTGCAAGTAGTTCTAATGCCACCGGAGCAGGCCTCCAGTGGTTATCCACCAAACACAATTCTTGCTCAGAACCTATTCGGGTTATATCCTTTTCAATCAGGTCCTGTTCCACCATCATTTCGAGCGCCCGGATATCATTTAACAAATACTTGATAAAGTGATCCCGCTCTTTTGAGGTTGAAATTGTATTGACACTTAATTCGCCCATATCCAGGTGCATCTTTAACTAAACATACATAACAAATGACTCATAAAATATGACAAACATCAAGTGGAACTGATGCTGTGATTTTTATATATTCGGAAAATAGTGAAAATATGGCGATTCAGGAAATGGTTTTTTCTGGTGAATGGAGCGATGACACATCTAAAGAGCGGTTTATTTTAGAACTCGACCTGAAAGGTGTGGAAGCAATTTGGGAAGATGGCGCCAAAATCCGTGGCTATATAAATGACGAATTAGTTGAAAAAATTGCTTTTAATGATTTAGCAAATGAGTTCGGGTTAAATTTGGTTTGGCAACCCGTTCAGCCCGGAAAATGGGATGTAGAAGGGTCAAATGATCAATCGGAGGTCATTTTGCTTGATCGATGCCGGATCCATACTCCTGAATACAGAACGGATGTGGAATATGAGGTGGAACTGGCTATTTCTGAACAGCTTTCGTTCGGATCGGGTAAACATCCCAGTACTCAACTGTGCTTAGAGTATCTTTTAAAAGAAGAAATCAATGAAAAGTACGTATTGGATATTGGTACAGGATCGGGGATACTTGCCCTGATGGCAGCAAGGCTGGGCGCTGCCAGAGTGGTGGCCTTCGATAACAACCCATGGGCGATCGGGGTGGCAAAATATAACCAAAAACTTAACGAAGGAGGCTGGGTTGAATTTATAGAAGTAGGTGTGGATAGGTTTCATTCAACTTTAGATTTCGATCTGTTCCTGGTAAATCTCAATAAGCAGGTTTTTTTGTCAGAAGAATTTCTTTTACCCTTATCAAACCTCAAAAAGGATGGTGTCGTGGTGGTCAGTGGTTTTATGAGAAAGGATGAAGCAGCTGTAACAAAAAGACTCGAAGATAAGGGGTTAAAACCGATCGATGAAGCTTACCGGGAAGATTGGCGCCTGATTGTATTGACATTGGCAGAATAGCGAGCGGCATACCTCAGGTTTTTTAAAATGTTTGCCGGCTTTTCCATATCACAAATCAACTGACCCCGGTTGTATTTTCCGGGTTCCCAGGCAGTTTTTCTAATTAGGTCCTCGTGCATATCCAAACATACTGCTCCACGCGCAACGACCATCATCATCTTTCGCCACACCGCTTTTTTGCACTTTTGGTTGAATTGAAGTTTGTTAAATAAACCTTTCATCCTCTCCAAAGATGTTGAATATATCTCGCGCGCACGATCAGGGCCAAATTTTGTCACCAATGTGCCGATACCGGCATGAACATCTTTGTAAACATCAAACAGGTCGTTGGTAAGCTGTAAGATAAATCCCAACTCCATAATGAATTCCTGCTCATTCTTTGTGATGGGATAAGGCAAAATCATACGATAGAACAAAGTTGCCTTTCCTCCCTTGTTTCTTGTGATTTCGACCAGTCTGTTAAAAGACAAGTCTTTTCCATTTCGTTGTTCGAGACTGTGCTGTTGAGCTGCCATGACCTCCAAAAACATTTTCTCCCAGTCCGGATTTTTGGCAAACTCCTCCTTCAGGTGGTACGAGATCCAATTAGAAAGCGGATCTGTTGAGTTCGGTGTGCTAACCTTGTTTAAAACATCAGTGGCATTTATCCTTTCTTCATCCATCGAATCGTCGACATAAGGGGTAAGCGCTCCGGCCAGGAAGGCCCGCTGTTGATCTGAAAATCCTATTTTTATGTTATGTAAAGCGCTGAACCAGTTATTTGTGATATGACTTTGTAGGGAATAATTCAAAACCCTGGTTTTAAATTCTTTGGTATTGAACCGGCTATCAAACATCAATGGCCCTATTTGAGAATCAAACTGATTTTTACTCCAGCTGCGATGCGTTTTGATATCAAGATAAAACCGGAGGGCGTCAAAAAAAATGGGATGGTTTACCTTCATGAATCAAAGATACGTTCAAAATCATAAACAAATTAAAATAAATTACGTTGACATTATTTGTACAAACATCAATTATGGAAACTAAGAAGGTAAAGCAATTATTATACGCCCATGAAGTGGATATGGGAGGCATCGCCGTTCGGCAGCCCATACCAACCGCCAGGGTAGGTCAGATAGATCCCTTTCTTCTATTGCACCACAACAGATGGCCTGTTGCCAGGGGCTCAAATCATCGCCATGCAGGTATTGGGCCGCATCCTCACCGGGGCTTTTCACCGGTCACCTTTATTTTTGATGGAGATTTACATCATCGTGATTCGAGGGGAAATGATCGGGTGGTCGGGGCCGGCGGAATGCAATGGATGAGTTCCGGATTGGGGTTGGTTCATAGCGAAAGGCCATCAAAGGAATTATGTGAAACAGGAGGGGCGCAGGAGGTTATTCAGGTTTGGATCAATACCCCGGCCAGAGCTAAAATGGCCGAGCCATATTATTTGGCTATGGAAAAGTCCGATATCCCGGTCTGGCCTTCGGAAGATGAAAAAACGACATACTATTTATATTCCGGTGACCAGGGAGAACACAGTGGGCCTGTTGACAGCCCATGGCCGGTATTATCTATGCGCATAGACGCTGAAAGCGAAGGTAGGTTCCAATTAGAAATTCCGGAATCCTGGAATGCTTTTTTATATTTATTGGATGGGCAGGTGAGTTTAGAAGGTTTTGGTTTGATTGAAGGGTTAAATCTGGCATGGCTTGAAAAAGAAGGAAGTACCATAAGCGGATTTGCGAGGGAAAAAACAAGGATGATCCTTTTGGCCTCGCCACCGATAAATGAGCCTGTAGAAACGTACGGACCTTTTGTAATGAACAACCAAACCCAGGTAATGCAGGCCATGCGTGATTATCAGATGGGGAAAATGGGAGTATTAGTTGAAGGGTTTGATTGATAACCACCGGTAACGATACCGGTTTTTTTTATTCAGCTTCTTCGCTATTTGCTCTGCGCATCGTTCACCATCCATAGCGGCGGAGACAACCCCACTGGCATATCCTGCGCCTTCAACACAAGGATATAAACCCTCAATTTCAATATGTTCAAGCGTTTCCCTGTTACGATGAATACGAACAGAAGATCAAGTGCGGCTTTCTATACCAATCAGTTGTGCTTCGTTGGTGAAATATCCTTTCATCTTTTTACCCAATGCTTTAAATGCCTGTTTTAAACTTTGGGAAATAAAATCCGGCAATACATCAGGCATCGATACCGGCTGCAGGCCAGGCTGATACGAGGTAGCATTGAGTTGATTAGATACTTTATTTTGAACTAAATCGACCATTCGCTGTGCAGGAGCGGTATGTGATGACCCCCCCCCAGTTCAAACGCCTTTTACCCCAACGTTTTTTGGAAATACATACCTTTTAAAGTATCCTTGTCTATAAATTGACATACATCTTCCTCGCTGGATTTCGAGCATCTGT
>DNTA01000078.1 GCA_003500135.1 Cytophagales bacterium
AACGTACCGGCAGCAGGTGCATTGCCGCGATTGTGTTGCTTTGCCGGCACAGCTATGGGTATGACCACATTTCCTGCACACAAATCCATTGCCCCATTTTTCATCGGCAAGGTATTTTAGACAGTCCGCTGCATTTGAAAAACGCTCTTGGAATTCAAATAATGACAGGCTTTTAAATCTTTGCTCCATAGTTTTAGGTATTATTTCCCCTAATTTACTACATTTAGCCATATTAGCCATATTTACAAAGTGCCTAAGTCAAATTATTTATTATGACATCCAGCTGTGCAGAGTGTGGCCAATCAATCGTAGGCAGGAGCGACAAAAAATTCTGCAGCGATCAGTGCCGCCACCAATTTAACAATCGAAAAAAAAGGATCCATGAAGCCGCTATTCTCAATATTAACCAACAATTGAGAAAAAACCGGACAATCATCAAATCGTTAAACCCGGTTGGTAAAACCATTGTAAGAAGATCAATACTGGAAAAAATGGACTTCAGTTTCGACTTCTTTACGCACCTTTACCGAACCGAAAGGGGAACTACCTATTATTTCATTTACGAATACGGATATGCGCTTATCGAAGATGAGAAAATTGTACTGGTGAAATATCAACCCTATATGAATCGAAAGGTGTACGACCTGTTCAATCAACGTAACCCGGATCATACTTGAAAGGCGATTCGGGGATCCGGTGGGTCGTTTAGATAGGCTCACGATTTTCTCCGGAATATGCCAGGGTCCAGGTTCAGGCGACTGTAAAAATCGTGAAATCCCCTGGATGACCGGCAAAGTCGCTTGTACGATCTCCAAAGCTCCCTGGATGCCAGGTAAAGTAGTGGGTAAGTCCGGTTTTGATACCTGTACGTTGGATATTGAAGGCTGCACAATGGATGAAGATGCCGGTAAAAATGGCAAAGTGTTCAGCACGACCGGCAAAGTCGTCTGCATGATCGATAAAACCGGGTGCACGTTCGGTTTTAATGCCTGCGAGTTACATGAAGACGCGTATAACTTTGATTTTGATGGGGGCGAGTTGCACGAAGACGTAGGTCACTTCGATTTTGAAGGGCGTACATCGAATGAAGACGATAGTAAGTTGGACGAAGACCTCTACATGTTGGTTTTTGATGGTGGCTTGATGGATGAAGACCTCTGCATGATGCATGAGGCCTGTATTACGCTGTCCCACTGGTCGAAGGTTAACCCTGGCATAAATTATTGATTATCCATTATTTTCAATAATTTATCGTCATTATTCATGGCAATGTCATGGACAATTCGGTTTAAAAAGCTGAAGAACAAGCACAATGCCATAGGATCCAATATCAATGAGTTGGAACACTGGGGACTAAACCGATGCCCGGACCGGACCAGGAAGGGTTTTGATTGCTACGTTGCCCTGGCCGTCACTGTTCACAAACTGCATAAGATCGGCAGGGAGCTGCAAGCACAAGGTATGGCAAAGGAAATAAAGCAAGCGGCCTGAAAAACCACAAAAAATCAGCATATCAATGAAGTGGTATCCCCCGATGACAATACAAATGCATATTTCCAACATAAACCAATCAAAAATCAACAATCGCCAGGCCAAATGACGGCAACATGGTAAAACCGAAAATCAGGAATGTAAAACATTCTTGGAATAATCATATTACAATTCCGAAGGAAGGTTTTTTCTTAGTGACACTAATTATTATTCCAGTGAAGATTCGCTGAGTTTAATAGGTATTACAGAGAATACAATTATTGAAAGGGACATATATTTAAATCCTGTGGTCAAAGACAAACCCATTGTCTTTCAAAACCTTCATTTCGATTATGATGGCCAGGGAATCCGGGAGTCATCATATGGGGAATTGATTGAGCTGGCTCAAATGCCCGTTGACAATTATAATTTACATATCAAAATAGACGGACACACATGCTCCATGGGATCTGAAGTTTATAATTTGGGCCTCTCGGAACGTAGGGCAGCATCCATAGTCCGCTATTTATTAACTAAGGGAGTAAATGAAAACCAGGTGAGCTATACTGGGTTCGGCAAATCTATACCGGTAGCCAGCAATGTTTTCGAGCCGGTAGAGAGAAGGACCAACGGGTTGAATTCCCTTTGGAAGAAATCAACCCTGCCGATAGTGCGTCCCAACAATAAAGTTTTATAGCTCTACTATAATGCCAATTGTAGGCAAAATGGTCCCCGAGGTATTTTCCAAAAAGCTCGGCTGGTAAAATCCCGGATTTTCAGGATCAGGTATGGGCTGTCCCTCGGCATTTTTTTCGACATCCAATATATCCCTAAGCTGTGTTTGAAAATTATAGATATTCTGTATGTCCAAAAACACGTTAAGGCTCCATTTGTCAAAAAAATACTTTTTATCCAACCTGACATCCAGCTGATGAAACGCGGGTGTGCGCTGAGTATTAAGTAAATCGATATCATCGATTCCACTTCCCCGTGCATCCCAGTTTTCCCGCCGTACCGATTCCATTACGTTATATGGCGTAAATGGGGCCTGGCTTGTATATAGCCACCGGAAGCCTAACTCCCAATTCTTTTTGAACTTTTTACCGCCTGTTAAACTTACTATATGTCTGTAATCCCACGCACTGGGCACAAGTTCATCATTTTTATCGCTGAACTGACTATATACATATGTATAAGCCAACAGTCCATAAAAGCCCTTCATTAGCTTCTGTTGAAGAAGGACTTCCAATCCGTAACTCCTTCCATAAGAAATTGAAGACACAGGTGCGTTACCAATTACACCAAAATCAGCCCCCAGGTTTGCTAGTGATAGTGAATCTTCGATCAAAAAGGGGTATTGATCATATTTTTTGTAAAATCCCTCGAGAGTGATCCTTGCATTGTTGTTGAATAGATATTCCAGGCCCGCTACCAACTGATCGTTTTGGATGTATTTTACACCATTTTTCTTATTAACCAGTTGATCGGTTTCGTTATCCCTGAAACCCAAAACCGTATAAGGCGGAAGTTGATAATACCGGCCGGTATTAAAGTTAAATGACCACTTCGGTGCAAATTGGTATGACAAACTAAATCTTGGCGAAAACTGGTCCAGCATATTTCGGGTTTGCTCAGAGAAATCTGTGGCATCAGCCCTGAGACCAACGGACAGGCTAAGTCGATCTCCATAAAAAGACCGGCTGCCCTGAATAAAAGAGCCCCATTTGTTTAAAAATAAATTGGATTCAAAATCCCTGATGACTAGTCCTTGCTGAGTAACCACTTTGCTAAAGTCATCAACAAAAAACTTGGCGTATTCATAGTTTATACCAAAATTTATTTTGTAACCCGGCTCAGTGAAGATATCATTTTCCAGGCGTATTTTGTTTTCAATTTCTTGCGACAAATAATCAAACAATAAATTATCCGGGTCTTCCTCATCATTATTGGCATATTTGATTGATGTATTGTTCAGCATACTGCGCGACAAAACAACCGTATAGAATCCATTTTCCCTGAAATGCTGATATTTTGCACCAATTGCATAATTCCATTGCTCACTTATCGGGAGTGTATTTAAAATGTATTCGGCTTGTTCACGCTCTTCAGGGGTATCAGCGTTTTCCGGGGCATCGGGATTCAGCTGGAAATTATCTATAGCGCCAATGCCAATGATTGTAAGTTGGTTTTTGCTGTCAAAATTATATTTATACTTCATCTGGAAGTCATTATATGTCGGCAAAAATGGCAGGCCCAGTGCACTAAACAGGAATTGTAAATATGACCTCCTCGCTGAAAAAATAAGGGAGGAATTTGGATCAACGGGGCCTTCGAGTGTAACTCCCAGGTCACTTGCCCCAACTATGAAATTTGCAGTCCATTTATCATTCCTTCCTTCTTTTTGCACAAAGTCAAACACGGAAGAAAGTGCATTTCCCCTATTGGCCGGAAATGCACCGGAATAAAAATCCACTTTTTTAATAAAATCTACATTTATGATACCCACAGGGCCTCCGGAAGAACCCTGGGTTTGAAAGTGGTTGATGACAGGGATTTCAATACCGTCTAAATAAAAACGGTTTTCACTTGGTGCGCCCCCTCTGATGATAATATCATTTCTAAAACTTGGGGTGGAGGCAACACCGGGCAATGAACGGACTACCTGTGATATATCGCGATTGGCGCCTGGCGCCCTTTTAATTTCATTAGTCCCGATTGACCTTAACGAAACCGGGCTTTCAACTCTTTTTTCGAACCCACTGGCAACAATGGTAACGCCTTCCAGCTCCTGCGATTGCTCTTCCAGCGCAATGTTCAGTATCGTTTCCCTTGAGTTGGTAACTTCTACTTCAAAGGCTGTGAAATCCTGATAACCAATATAGGAAACAACTACGTTATACAAACCGGGTTCAAGATTATCGATCACATAATTGCCTGTTTCATCCGATGTGCTTCCTTGTGATGTTCCCTGGATGATCACATTGGCAAATGGAATAGGATCATTATTGATTTTGCTGGTGATTTGACCCTTGATAACACCTTGCTGTGCAATAGCGGAAAACTGTACGACCATAAGTAGTACAAACAATAAAGATAATTTCCTCATTGATTATTTTTTTATAGCATATTTTTTGGGGGCATATAAAAACCCAAAAGCCTCACAGTCCTCTTTTGTGTGTTTTTCATGGTGCGCGTAGTGCGCACGCATCAATCTTTTGACATAGGGGCTTTTAACTTTTATATTGATCTTTATTCTTCTATGAACGAGAATGTCGTGGAATAAGAAGTAGAAGATACCATAGGCCAGGATACCAAAGCCAAAAAATTTAAGGATAGAAAGTTGTTGGGATTCATATCCAATAACGATAAGAGAAATGGATGGAATACTAAAAACGAGCGCAAAAAGGTCGTTCCTTTCCAGTTTATGGTTATGCACTTTATGATGTGACCGGTGCCACGACCAAAGGAAACCATGCATGATGTATTTATGCGTAAACCACGCTACACCTTCCATAAATAAAAAAATACCTACTATTATTGATGCTTTAAAAAGTATATCAAGCATATTATTAAAATGATTCAATTTTGTTTTTTACATCTTCCATTAACCACATGGGTGTTGAAGTGGCCCCGCAAATACCTACTTTATCATTACTGGCAAACCAATTTTTCTGGACCTCATCCGGATTGGAAACGAAGTAAGTATTTGGGTTTTTATCTTTACATACTTTGTAGAGGACCTTACCATTTGATGACTTAGTGCCCGAAACAAACACAACTTTGTCATAATTTCCGGCAAAGTTACGCAACTCCTTGTCCCTGTTCGATACCTGACGACAAATGGTATCATTCATTTCCACTTCAACCCCTGCTTCTTTCAACACATCGGAAATTTCGTTGTATTTGTCAACACTTTTGGTGGTTTGAGAATATAAAGTGATTTTCTTAGGTATATTATCGAGGCTCAACTCTTCAAGTTGCTGAAAGACAACTGCTTTATTGTTGGTTTGTCCCAACAAACCTTTAACCTCAGCATGTCCATGTTTGCCATAAATATAGATCTGATCGTCCTTTTCAAAAGACTTCCTGATCCTGTTTTGTAGTTTCAATACTACGGGGCATGAAGCATCAATTAGCTCCAGGTTATTTTCAAGCGCTATTTGATAAGTAGAAGGCGGCTCACCATGGGCCCTGATGAGTACTTTTTCGTCCTTCAAGTCATTCAGGTGTTCATGATCAATTATTTTCAGCCCTTTGGCTTCCAGCCTTTTTACTTCTTCATCATTATGCACGATGTCCCCCAGACAATATAGATATCCATGATCATCTAGGATTTCTTCGGCCATATCTATGGCGTAGACCACACCAAAGCAAAACCCTGAATTGTTATCTATCTCGACCTGTATGTTCATAGAAGCCATCTTTTTAATTAAAGAAAATTGAACCTGTATTGTACGTAAGACTTAACTAATAAAGCAAACTTTAGTTTGTCAGGGATTCTTATTCTTTCAGACACCACCTGGGAAACCGGGCTCATTTTTATTTTATTAAATAATCTACGATAATACACATAAGCCAAATAAACCCCCAAACGGGCGCCTTTGGGAAGGTTTTTGATACCCTGGTAGGCCTCATTGAAGTCGTTTTCGATATCTTTTTCAATATCTATTTTGTTGTTTTCGTCAAAGCCCCGAAACTCGACCCCGGGAAAATATATACGGCCTCTTTCTTCAAAATCACTCTTCATATCACGAAGAAAATTCACTTTTTGAAAGGCCGATCCAAGGCTTCTGGCAGGAGCTTTAAGTTTGTCATAAAGATTTTTATCACCTTCACAAAATACGCGAAGGCACATTAGCCCCACCACTTCTGCTGAACCATATATGTATTGATGGTAGGTCATTTTATCACATTTAGTGAGCGATAAATCCATGTACATACTATGCAGAAATGCCTCTACTAATTCTTTTTCTATTTGATATGTATTCACTACCTGTTGGAATGCATGAAGTATAGGGTTCAGGCTTATACTTTCCTCAATGGCCTGGAAGGTATCTTTACTGAACCTATCTAACAACTCTTTCTTATCATGATTATGAAAAGTATCTACGATTTCATCGGCATATCTTACGAAACCATAAATCGCGTATACAGGATTGTGAAATTTACCCGACAATGTTCGGATACCTAATGTAAATGAGGTACTGTAATTTTTCGTAACCAGCTTACTGCACTTAAGTGTTGTAGCATCAAACAATTCTACTCCGTACATAGGTAGTTAGTTAAGATCCTTGTTTATTTCATGAGCCACGACATACCCCGAGATAAGTGATGGAGGCACGCCGGGCCCCGGTACAGTTAACTGTCCGGCATAGTACAAGTTATCAATTTTTTTGTTTTTTAAAGAAGGTTTTAAAATCGCTGTTTGCCTGAGTGTGTTGGCCAAACCATAAGCGTTCCCCTTAAATGCATGATAGTCTTGAATAAAATCATTGTGGGCATATGATCTTTTGTAAACCACATGTTCCCTGACTGATGTTTTTACATACTTTTCAAGTCTGTCCATCACAAGATCATAATACTTCTCACGTATGTCGTCAGAATCTTTCAGCCCTGGCGCCACGGGGATCAGAATGAACAGGTTTTCATGACCTTCTGGCGCTACATCCGGGTCAGTCTTCGAAGGCGCTGATAAATAAAAAAGAGGCTTAGAGGGCCAGGATGGATTTTGGTAGATTTCCTGGGAGTGTAATCCGAAATCTTCATCAAAATAAAGTGTATGGTGATGGATTTCAGGGATTCTTTTATTCACGCCTAGATAAAAAATAAGGGAAGATGGCGCCATTGTCCTGGTCTCCCAATATTTGTCACTGTAGTTTCTAAGGTGTTTGGGCAAAATATGTTGCTCAACAAAATGGTAATCAGCGCTGGCCACAACAACATCCGCCATAAACTTTTCATTACCGGTGCACACGGCCAGGATAGTATTATCAGAATTAAATTCAAATGCCTCAACTTCCTGGTTTACCTGGATCTTTACTCCTTTCCCCAGGGCCAATTCCTTCATTCCTTCTATTACTTTAAACATACCCCCTTTGGGATACCACGTGCCCAGTTTGATATCGGCGTAGTTCATTAAGCTATAAAGCGCCGGTGTATTCTTGGCTAAGGCGCCTAGGAAGAGAATAGGAAATTCAAGCAGTTGTAAGATTTTTGGGTGCCGGAAAAATTTTTTTATGTGTTTTTCAAATGAAACAAACACATCTAAGCGCATGACATCGATCAATAACTTCAAGCTTAGAAACTCTGTTATTGACCTGCTTGGCTTGTAGACCAGATCGTTAATCCCAACTTTATATTTATAGGCGGCCTGATCTAAAAATTTATCCAATTTTTCGCCGCTGTGTTCTTCTAATTGGTTAAAGAGATGTTTCAACTCTGAATATTCAGCCGGAATATCCAAATAATCATCTTCTCCGAAAACCACCCTATAGGAAGGGTCCAGTCTTATTAATTCGTAGTAGTCAGTAGTATTTTTGCCAAAGGCTTTAAAATATTCTTCGAAGACATCAGGCATCCAATACCAGCTAGGCCCCATATCAAATGTGTATCCTTCCTGGCTGAACCTTCTTGCCCTGCCTCCTATTGACTCGTTTTTCTCCAATATGGTAACATCAAAACCACTATCGGCAAGATATGTGGCAGTGGCCAAACCCGAGAAACCCGCGCCTATAACGATAGCACGTTTTTTCATATACTGTGAAGATAGGGCCTATCCTATTTTGTAGCGTATGTTTTGAGCATTTTTTTCAGCTCTTTTCTTGCTATGTGGATTCTATTTTTTACAGTTCCTATCGGAATTTCAAGCTTATCAGCAATTTCGTAATATTTGAATCCCCTGAAATGCATGAGAAAAGGCACCTTGTAAGCATCATCCAGCTTTTCGATGGCTGTATCAATGTCCTTCATTGTAAATTTACCATAAGCGTGGTTATGGATGATGTTTTCGGTCGAATTGATGTAGTGTAAATTATCAGTCGAATCTATGAAGGTGTTTCTTCTGATCATTCTCTGATAATTGGTAATGAAGGTGTTCTTCATAATAGTATATAACCATGCTTTCAGGTTAGTGCCATCTGTAAACTTTTCACGGTTTGAAAAAGCTTTTAGCAAAGTCTCCTGCAAAAGATCGTTGGCATCCTCTACATCTTTAGTCAATTTTAATGCAAATGGCTTAAGTGAAGGTGAGATTTTGTTAATGGCAAATGAAAATTCTAATGCTGTCATGGCTATTACCTTTTATTGTTTAATCAAAGATACATAATAATTAAACAAATAGTCAAGCCTTTGTTTAACTTTTTTATGAATAAGTTAAACAAAAATAGCGGGTCATGGAATGAACTGGCTATAATAGGGCTTCAATAGTGGTTTTAATGGAATAAACCGTAGTATTAATTTTTTGTGAACGCTTAAACAAAATGGCCAAAATGTCTAATGCCTGACATTTTGGCCTTTTTTAAATATTGTTTAGCCTTTTTGAATAAATAGTTAAACACTAATTCAATTCTTTCAGATAATTCTGTTCCTCAACAAAATCAATTAAATCCTGGATCTTATTTAAGATCATAACATTTGGCGGTGTCTGAATGCCTTGGGCAACTACTTGTGCACCTGAAATCAATACCTTTTTAGCCGGGAACATTTCGGGCAATTTGTTTACATAACTTTGCACTTCCTTATAATTGGGATATGAGGTGGAAACGGTTAATACAAAGTCAGGCTGGTTAGTTTTAAATATTCCTTTGGCATCTTCAATAGGCAAACTTTGACCCAGGTATATTAACTTGTTCTTTCTGCTTTTAATAATATAGCTACTAAATAAAAGTGTCAATTCATGCAACTCACCTTCAGGAAGGAAGAGCATATATTTATAATTGTAGTCATTGCCCGGGCTTACTTGTCCGTCAATGGCAACGATCACTTTCTGTCGTATGAGGTTGGTGATGAAGTGTTCTTGTGCCGGGCTAATTGATCCGGTCTGCCAAAGCACACCTATCTTAACCATGAATGGATTTATGATGTGCAACATGGTCCTCTCGAACCCAAATTGCAGAATATTAGTAGACATGATCTTTTCGAAACGATCCTCATCAAGATCGAGCAATGCCAGGGTAAGGGCATGTATTTGCTCAGGATAGCCGAGCTTACGTTCCGTGATACGCAACACTTCATTGTGCATATCTTCGAAACGCATTTTACAAATTTTGCTGATCTTGTGACCATTGTCTTTGAGTAACGATATGTTGAGAATGAGTTTGAGATCCTCCTCGCTGTAATACCGAATATTGGTATCGGTACGCTGTGGCTTAATAAAATTGTATCGTTGCTCCCACACTCTGAGTGTATGCGCTTTGATACCCGACAACTGTTCTAAATCTTTTATTGAATAAACTGACACTTTTAAAGAAATTTACTTTCACAAACACTAATTCAAATACATCACGAGAATCCTTCTAGTGATCAATTCCATCTGAATAACAGGATTTTAGCTTAGTTGTTTTACAATATCAATAATAATAATCCAAAAAATACAACCTGGGCAATCAAAATAGCATTGGAGATCCTATTTGAATTTTCATGCTTAATGTTGAACCACAAGGTGAATATAACGGTTGCTCCTAAAAACCACCCCAAATAATTACGATAGGGTACCACCCCTCCTTCCCAGTTCCAGAAGTTTAGTCCTATAGCAACCGGTTCTATTAAAACATCTATTAATGTCATCATGAAAGCCGCCAACATGATTTTCAATACTTTATTTAACTGTATTCGAGAAATCAATATTCCGATTGAATAACTCAGGATAAACCAATTTACTCCAATTAGGAGAGGTGTGCCCCAGATTTTAGGGCCCAGGGCTTCCCCATAAACGTAGTTCCCAAATATTATTCCTGTATTTACCCCTACCGCTTCCAGTGCGAACCCATACACCAAAACGAACGCTGCGAAATTCAAAATGATCTTGTTCCGGTTATTATCAAATAATAGAAGCAAAATCATTGAACTAACAAGATGAAATGGAGTAAGCTGTAAAAAGATTTCCCTTGAGGCTGGCAGCGCCAGGCCAATAATGCCTGCCAGGTAGGTTACGGCAATATACCATTTCACCCCTTTGGAATGTTCTTTTATCGACAACAAAAATGTAGGCAATACAGTCGTTGTTTGTTTCACGATTATTTAATTTTACCGTTTAACACCGCAAATTTAAAATTGTTGCATATGATCTTATACAGTGTTACTGTAAATATTGAGCCCGAAATAGAGAATGATTGGCTAACCTGGATGAAACACAATCATATCCCGAAAGTGATGGCTACAGGCAAATTCAAAGACTTTAAACTTCTCAGGCTTCTTCAAGAAGTCGAGGGTCAGGGGATGACCTACAACATTCAGTATTATGCCGAGACAATAGGTGATGTGGAGGCCTATTTGGAACAAGATGCGCCAATATTAGCAGAAGAGCACCGATTACGCTATTTGAACAAACATGTAGCATTCAGAACACTACTGGAAGAAGTGGATATTAATAACGATTAAGTTGATCGTTTGTCAATGCACAATTGATCCATTCCCCATCGAAGCTTGACCCAAGCGCTTTGTAATAATTGATTGCCGGTTGATTCCAATCCAGCACCTGCCAATGGAGCTTGCCACAGTTTTCCTTTTTGGCTTCTTTGATTACTTCTATCATTAGGGACTTGCCAATACCGCGGTTCCTGTATTCTTCTGTAACAACAAGGTCGTCGAGATACAGAGACTTTCCCTTCCACGTTGAATAACTGAAAAAGTAAAGCGCCATTCCAATAATTTCATTTGCCTTCTCAGCCACAAAAAACTGGAAGAAGGGCTTGCTGCCAAACCCTTCTTCCATCATTTTTTCAGGTGTGTTGATCACCTCATGCCCCGCTTTTTCGAAACGGGCCAGCTCCAGCACAAGATCATACACCTTTTTTATGTCTTCTTTGGTACCTTTTCTGATCTTTATATCCATATACTATTGATAAGGTTTTTCATCGAGATTGAAAAATGCAAATGCGTACATGTCTGCCAACTCGTCCAGGATTTTTGTTGTGGGCTTGCCACTCCCATGTCCGGCATCAGTTTCTATTCTGATAAGAACCGGATCATTACTTTGATTTTTTTCCTGTAGAGTGGCCGCAAATTTAAACGAATGTGCGGGCACTACTCTATCGTCATGATCGCCGGTCGTAACCAAAGTGGCGGGATATTCTGTTTCCTTCACATTGTGAACAGGAGAATATGATAAAAGATAGTCACACATTACTTTACTGCTGTCAGCACATCCATAATCGTATATCCAGCCAGCCCCTGCGGTGAATTTATGATAGCGCAACATATCGAGCACGCCAACTGCCGGGAGAGCTACTTCCATGAGGTCAGGTCGCTGCGTCATAACCGCACCTACAAGCAAGCCGCCATTTGAGCCTCCATGTATAGTGAGTTTCGAACTCGACGTATATCCTTCATTTTGAAGGTATTCAGCGGCTGCGATAAAGTCGTCAAAAACATTTTGCTTGTTTAGCTTAGTGCCTGCCTGGTGCCATTCCTCTCCGTATTCGCCCCCACCTCTCAGGTTGGCTAAGGCAAATATCCCCCCCATATCTAACCAGCTGACCCATCGAAAACTGAACGCTGGAGTAAGGCTAATACTGAACCCACCGTACCCGTATAACATAGTCGGGTGAGATCCATTCAGCGCTATACCTTTTTTATGTACTATAAACATCGGTATTTCCGTACCATCTTTACTTTTGTAGAAAACCTGTTTGGTTTCGTACTCATCAGCATTGAATTTCACTTCGGGTCTGGCAAAAACATCTGAATCGCCGGAAGCAATGTCATAGTAAAATATCGTGCTTGGATATGTGAATGAGTAAAAATAATAGAAGACCTTTTCATCTTCCCGTTTCCCGTTGAACCCACTTGCCGTTCCTATTCCGGGTAATACAACCTGTCTGATCAGGTTGCCTTCCAAATCGTACTGCAAAACTTTACTGTAGGCATCCTTCAGGTAGTTGATGAAAATATTCCTTCCGGCAAATGATACCCCCTCCATAACTTGTTCAGCTTCGGGGATCAATGTTTTCCAGTTTCCGATGCCGTACTTGTCCGCATTAAAACTTACTATTTTCTTATTCGGGGCTTCCAGGTTGGTCAATACAAAAAACTTATCATCCTCGCTGTATAATACGGTGTGATCATTATCAAAATTATTGACCACCACTTCGATAGGGCCATCAGCTTCCAGGTTTTTTATATACAACTCATTACCTGTGGTACTTACAGAAGCACTTAAAACCAGGTATTTATTGTCTTGCGTTACATTAGCCCAAATGTAACGACGAGGCGTTTCCTCACCTCCAAATATTAGTTCATCGCTCGACTGATCACCACCCAAATTATGAAAATATACTTTGTGGTATTGGGTTAGTCCAGACAATTCAGAACCTTCTTTAGGTTTATCATATGAACTATAATAGACACCATCATTCTTATACCATGAAATACCACTGAATTTAACATCAACCAGAGTGTCTTCAAGGTAGGTTTTGTTGATGGCGTCCATAAAAACCACTTTACGCCAATCGGAGCCTGATTCCTGAATGGATAGCGCCACAAGCTTTCCGTCTTCTGTAAAAGACAAACCAGCCAGGGCCACCGTACCGTCTTCAGAGAATTCATTGGGATCTATAAAAACTTCCGCTGAATCTTCCAGGCTTTTCTTTCTGTAAATGACACTTTGGTTTTGAAGCCCGTCATTTTTTGAAAAGTAAAAATAATCCCCCTCCTTTCTTGGGGCCGAAATTTTTTCATAATTGTAGAGCTCCTCCATTCTCGATCTTATCTCGGACCGGAAAGGAATGTCGGAAAGATACGCTTGTGTAACTTCATTTTGGGCTTTTACCCATTGTTCGGTTTCGTCAGCATAATCGTCTTCCAGCCATCTGTAAGGATCCTGTACCACATTACCGAAAATCGTATCGGAAATTTCACCTTTTCTGGTTTCAGGGTAAGTTAGTTCCTGAGTTTTCTTTTCGCCGCAGCCAAAGATAACCAAGCCGCCTGCAAGTAGCCATAAAAAAATATTCTTCATTCTATTTTAGTTTAAGGTAAATCAAAAATGCGCGTTAATTTATCAAAGTTAATCAATCATATCGAACCCGGTATAGGGCGCTAATACTTCGGGGATTTTAATTCCTTGTGGTGTTTGATTGTTTTCCAGTAGCGCCGCAACAATACGCGGTAATGCCAGTGCACTACCGTTTAAAGTATGAAGTAATTGTGTCTTTTTATCGTCACCTTTAAATCTAAGTTTCAGCCGGTTGGCCTGATAGGTTTCAAAATTACTTACCGAGCTCACTTCAAGCCATTTTTGCTGTGCTGCTGAATATACCTCCATATCATAAGTTTTAGCAGAAGTAAACCCAAGATCACCTCCGCACAGTAAAAGCACACGGTGAGTAAGTTTCAGTTTTTCCAACAAAGATTGCACGTGCTTACACATTTGCTCCAGTGTCTCATATGAATTTTCCGGCCTCTGAATTTGTACAATTTCCACTTTGTCAAATTGATGAAGACGATTAAGCCCCCGAACGTGAGCCCCCCATGAACCTGCTTCCCTTCGAAAACATGGGGTATATCCCACGTTTTTCACAGGAATATCCTTTTCAGAGAGAATGACGTCTCGATAAAGATTTGTAATGGGCACCTCAGCAGTAGGTATCAGGTACAAGTCACTATCCACTATGCCATACATCTGGCCTTCCTTGTCGGGTAGCTGACCGGTACCATAGCCCGAGGCTTCATTAATTATGACCGGTGGCACTACTTCCAGGTAGCCTGCCTTTACAGCTTCATCCAGAAAAAAATTGATCAATGCACGTTCCAGGCGCGCACCTTTTCCTTTATATACAGGAAACCCGGCTCCAGTAATTTTATTCCCAAGCTCGAAATCAATAATATCGTATTGCTCAATTAATTCCCAGTGCGGCTTGGCGCCTTCCGGTAAATGAGGCCTGTCGCCCCATTCGTGTACTACTTTGTTGTCATTTTCCCCTATCCCTTCGGGCACATCCTCATGGGCTGCATTTGGGATATTATAAAGAGCCTGGCGCAGTTCTTCTTCTAATTTTTTCATTTTCTCCTGAAGCGCTTTAGACTGCTCCTTCATTTGCCCGGACTTTGACTTTACCTCTTCAGCCTCTTTATGTTTTCCTTCTTTCATCAGGCCACCGATCTGCCTCGCCAGTGTTTTCGATTCGTTCAACAAATTGTCCAACTCTGCCTGAGTAGATTTTCTCGCATCGTCAAGTTTTAAAACACCCTCAACTACGGCATCGGCATTTTCTAACCTTTTTTTGCGCAGGCCTGCTAATACTTTTTCTTTTTCTGTACGTATATCATTTATGCGTAACATAGCGCTCGATTTTTTCTAAGGGCAAAACTAATTTATTTTTCCAGAGCCATTGTGGTTTTTAACTCAAAAAAGAGTTTTTTAATGCCAGTTCTACCAAAACAATTCGCTTTTTACGTCGTTTTTTTAGCTATAAATCAAATTTGTTACCTCAAATAGTAAAATTTCATTTTAATTGCTTGATTTGTTATTGTGCATGGAGTATTATTGCAAACCAAACATTCAGGAATTGCCATCCGGCAAGGACTAATTGTAGCAATCTTTTTCTTTATCGGAACAGAATCAATTTTAAATATACCCTATATCACATTGAACATTATTTATCTTACCTCCAATTAATTTATGTATACCATTGATGATTTAAACGTGCGGCTTCTTTCAGAATTGAAAGAAATTGCAGAGGAGTTGGGAGTTTCGAATCACAAAAAGCTGACTAAGAAAGATCTCATATACAAAATACTTGATCAGCAAGCTATTAACCCTCCCTCAAAAAGTTCTACCGGCTCTTCTGACAAAAAACAGGACACGGAAGAAAGACCCAAGCGCCGCGGAACGCTTCCAAAAAGAGAAAACGTAAAAAAACAAGACAAAAAAGAAGAGAAAGAGCCCAAACCTTCAGGTAAAGGGATGAGCAGCGATGATCTGCTCGAATCTTTCTCAATGGACATAGATCCAAACATTACGTCATTTGATGATGATGAAGGTAAGCAAGAAAGAAAACCTTCTTCAAAACCTACCAAAGGCGCAAGATCTTCTAAGAAAGAAAATGCGCCTTCCGACAGGTCAGACATGGATCTGCCACCGAGAAAAGACGTGGAGGATTTCGCCAAACCTGAAAGTAGCGACAGGCCTGACAGGGATGAATTTAAAAGGCCAAAGAAAATCAGCGTTAAGGAATTTGACGGTGCGATAGAAAACGAAGGCGTATTGGAAATCATGCAGGATGGTTATGGCTTCCTGAGGTCATCGGACTTCAACTACCTGGCCAGCCCCGATGACATTTACGTTTCGCCTTCGCAGATCAAACTTTTCTCTTTAAAAACAGGGGATACAGTGAGAGGTCAGATCAGGCCGCCTAAGGAAGGTGAAAAATATTTTGCCTTGCTTAGAGTAGAGTCGGTCAACGGCAAAACCACTGATGAAATAAGGGACCGGGTACCATTTGAATACTTAACCCCTCTATTCCCTGACCAAAGACTAACACTTGCCTCAAAAGGTGATAACTACAGTACGCGAATACTGGATCTTTTCTCACCCATCGGTAAAGGCCAGCGAGGAATGATCGTAGCACAGCCAAAAACGGGTAAAACAGTGTTACTGAAGAATATTGCCAATGCTATTGCGGAAAATCACCCGGAGGTCTACCTGATGATCTTGCTGATCGACGAACGTCCGGAAGAAGTTACCGATATGGCCAGAAGTGTAAAGGCTGAAGTGATCTCCTCTACGTTTGATGAACAGGCTGAACGACACGTAAAGGTTGCCAATATTGTCCTGGAAAAAGCTAAAAGAATGGTGGAGTGTGGTCACGATGTGGTCATTCTTTTGGACTCCATCACCCGACTTGCACGAGCGCACAACACGGTAGTGCCTTCATCGGGTAAAATACTTTCAGGTGGTGTAGATGCCAATGCATTGCACAAACCAAAAAGGTTCTTTGGCGCTGCCAGAAATGTAGAGCATGGAGGATCACTAACCATCATAGCTACGGCATTGATTGAAACGGGCTCTAAGATGGATGAAGTGATCTTTGAAGAATTTAAAGGTACAGGCAACATGGAACTTCAGCTCGATCGCAAGCTTTCCAACAAGCGTGTTTATCCTGCTATTGATGTCCCTGCTTCCGGTACACGTCGTGAAGATCTACTAATGGATCCTGAAACCATGCAGCGTGTCTGGATACTTCGCAAGTTCATGAGCGACATGACGTCCCAGGAAGCTATGGAGTTTCTGCTTGAAAAAATGAAGCATACCAGGAACAACGATGAATTCCTCATTTCGATGAATGGATAATTAATAAACCAGTCAGTCATAATTTTTGAAAAACCTCGGACACAACCGAGGTTTTTTTTATTTTCATTGCAATTAACCTCTATGTAATGAAACCCCTGATAAAAACCCCGCTTTTCATTATTCCCATCCATTTTTTTTGTCCAATCAGCGGCCAGATTATGTACCAGGATGTCTCTAATAAAAATTTGGGCATCGGGGCCTACGGGCGTATTGGGGTAGATTGGAATTTTGAGAACGGAGGAGCGATTGGCAGGCGGCTCAATCTGAACAACATGGGTAGCATTGGCGGAAGGCTTGAAGAACAGGATTATCTTGAACTGGCCACCGCCTTGCATTTCAAACCCTTTAAAAAATCTGATTCAACCATTATAAATTTCCAGGCCCGTTTTTCAGTCTTTAGCTGCAGCCTGAGTTTATTTGGCAACAGCACTACATCGAGCCTTGGTGGCCTGACCTTTGGGCTACCCGAATTGTATGTAGAAGCCAAAGATATCAAAGGACTGCCCTTAAATGCCTGGATTGGGGCGCGATTATATCGTGGCCCTGATGTACATATTGCCGATCACTTTTTTTTCAATGATCATTCCGGACAAGGCCTTGGAGTAGAATACAAAAACACCCGTTTCAGTGGTATTTTTGTTGCCTCTACGGATACGAGTAGCACCTTGCCTCCTTCTTTTTATTTAAATATCGCCACGGGTACACCAAGTCTGAGTCTCAGGGGGCGCTACGTTTTTGCTCTGGAACACGACATAATCCTTAATGAAAAAAATGCTGTTACTTTAGTGGGGGAATACCATAACCTGGAAGATGCCAGCGCATCAGATGACATACCCGATAGCCTGGAAACCGTACTCAATTACCCTTCTGATTTTGGCTGGGTACTTGGCGCCCGGCATATGCTTGACCTACCGCAATTTGGCGATGGTTCCTTCAACCCGAATTTTGCAATAGNNACAAAACCGGGTTTTCGTCGGCCCCTTTGGGCAAATTCTGCTCTATTGCTGAATTTGGGTTCAACCAATTTCCCATTCGCTATGGCTCAAGAATAGCAAACGGGGGAGATGGCGGCCTTTCACGCACTTACCTTACCTATGGTGCACCAAACCTTAATACCGGAAGGTTTAATAATGCCTATTCTTTGGCTATTGTCAATCATCTGGTCATGAATATTTCAAAAATATGGGATTTTAATGCCTATTTTTTCTATACAAAAAGTCGTGGGGCCGCGGAAACGCTCGATGAAGCAGAGACCTATTTCGGCCGGACCGTAATGAACAGCAAAGAAGAATGGGCCATCGGTTTTAGAAACACCCATTTTATAACTGATATATTTCATCTTTTAAGTGAAATGCATTTCAGTCAACGTAAAGACGGCGCCCAGTCACCGTACAATGTCATCAAGTTCAGTCTTAGCCCAACGCTTGTTCCGACTGGAGAACGAAGTCAATGGGCAAGACCACATTTGAGGCTTGTGTTTTCATTGGCACGATTTAATGACAAAACTGTTGAGGATCTTTATTCCCTATTTTTGGCCTTTGCCGGGCCGCGGCAATGGGGGCGCTATTTCGGGTTTAAAGCTGAATGGTGGATATGGTAGTGGAAAAGTGAGGGTAAGTAGTCAATCGAGGGATCCATGGACCTATCTAGCTTAACGTGATATTTTATTTCAGCCCGTAAATATCACAACGTACAGGCTCTGATAGCCATAAACTCATTGAAATTTAATGTAAAAAAAGCAGCGCCGAAATTATGGCGCTGCATTTATAATATTTAGGCTTCTGCTGTTATCTCTTCTTCTTCGTATTCCGAAACCGGGAGGCAGGAGCATACCAGGTTCCGATCTCCATAGGCATTGTCAATTCTACTTACAGATGTCCAGAATTTACGATCCCTTACCCATGGAAG
Organism: Cytophagales bacterium; assembly: GCA_003500135.1. Taxonomy (GTDB): domain Bacteria; phylum Bacteroidota; class Bacteroidia; order Cytophagales; family Cyclobacteriaceae; genus UBA10427. The sequence continues at coordinate 18,887 of DNTA01000078.1, forward strand.
CGGATATGCCGCTTTTTCCCTGGTGTAAGGATAGTCCCAATCATCGGCATTGATCACTTCTGCCGTATGAGGCGCATTTTTCAGTACATTTTGATCAGCATCAACTTCTCCATTCTCTATTTCCTGTATTTCAGTTCTGATGGTAAGCATTGCCTCACAAAAGCGATCCAGTTCGGCAATTGATTCACTCTCTGTGGGTTCAACCATCAAAGTGCCCGGGACCGGAAATGATACCGTAGGCGCATGGAAACCATAATCCATCAGGCGCTTGGCAATATCTTCTACCTCAATACCATGTTGTTTGAACGGCCTGCAATCGAGGATCATTTCATGTGCACAGCGATCATTCTTTCCTGTGTACAATATATCAAAAGCGCCCTTTAAACGAGATTTTATATAATTGGCGTTCAAAATAGCAATTTTAGTAGCATTGGTCAGGCCATCAGGCCCCATCATTGAGATGTAGGCATACGATATGGGCAAAATGCTGGCGCTACCAAACGGCGCTGCTGATACGGCTGTTAAGGCTTTTTCCCCACCGGTTTTAATAAAAGGATTGCCCGGAAGAAATGGTTTTAAATGCTCCACCACACATATGGGCCCCACACCGGGGCCACCACCTCCATGAGGAATGGTAAATGTCTTGTGCAAATTAAGGTGGCAAACGTCAGCTCCAATCCTGGCAGGGGTTGTTAAACCCACTTGTGCGTTCATATTGGCGCCATCCATGTAAACCTGTCCTCCATGTTTATGTATGATATCGCAAACTTCTTTTATTCCTTCTTCAAATACCCCGTGCGTAGATGGGTAGGTAACCATCAAAGCAGCGAGGTTATCTTTATAATTTTCTGATTTTTCCCTTAAGTCTTCAATATCAATATTTCCGTGATCATCACAATTAACGATCACCACCTTCATACCGGCCATTACGGCGCTGGCAGGATTGGTGCCGTGTGCGGATGATGGGATTAGTGCAATGTTTCGATGGCCATCGCCATTCGCTTCGTGATACGCGCTGATGACCATTAAGCCTGAGAATTCACCTTGCGCACCTGAATTGGGTTGGAGCGAAGTAGCCGCAAAGCCTGTTATTTCATTTAACCAGGCCTCAAGGTTATGTATTAAAGTTTGATATCCCTTTGTTTGATCAGCAGGTGCAAAGGGATGAATAAGGGCAAACTCCGGCCAGGTGATGGCCTGCATTTCAGCGCTAGCATTTAGTTTCATGGTGCATGAACCGAGAGAAATCATGCTATGCACCAATGAAAGATCTTTGTTTTCCAACCTTTTGATGTACCTTAGCATTTCATGCTCGGAATGAAACTGGTGGAATATTGGGTGCCCCAAAAACACGGACTCACGCTGAATGCCTCGCGGATAATTCAATTCAATGTCGGCTGCAAGCGATTCAAGATCAATACCTCTTGTCGTTTTGCCCAGTTGTTCGGCAAAAACATCGGCTATTTCATTTACTTCTTCCAATTCACACGTTTCATCCAGGGATATGCCGATATACTGATCTCCGAAATACCGGAAGTTAATGCCTTTACTTTCGGCAATAGCCTTTATCTTTTGCGCATTTTCAGTTGACCCGCTATCAACTTTAAGTGTGTCGAAGTAATGAGCATTTACCTGTGCATAGCCCAGTTCCCTTAAAACTTTTTCAAGCAATCTTGACAATCCGTGAATTTTGGAAGCCGTTTTTTTCAAACGATCCGGTCCGTGGTATAGGGCATACATACCTGCCATAACAGCCAGTAAAACCTGTGCAGTACAGATGTTTGAGGTGGCTCTTTCCCTTTTAATGTGTTGCTCCCGGGTTTGCAAGGCCATTCTGTATGCCTTCTTTCCGGTTTTGTCAATAGATACACCAATTATTCTACCTGGTATTTGTCGCTTAAATTGTTCGCGGGTAGCAAAATACGCCGCGTGAGGCCCACCATAACCCATGGGCACACCAAACCTTTGAGTGGTTCCGCATACTACATCGGCCCCCATTTCGCCGGGAGGTGTGAGCAGCACAAGACTCATAAGGTCTGCCGCTACTGCAACAAAAAGATCATTTTCTTTAGCTGATGCAATAAATGGCTCTATATTTTTAACCTCACCATTTGCATCAGGATACTGGAGCAGGACCCCGAAAAATTCAGGATCGGTCACATCAAATTTTTCCCATTGCCCAACCACAAGCTCTAAACCGATTGGTACTGCCCTTGTATTTAATACATCGAGTGTTTGCGGATAGGCGTTTTCATCAACAAAAAACTTGTTTGCCGACTTTTTCGCTCCTTTTCTAGACCCGTGAAGCATGCTCATTGCTTCTGCTGCCGCCGTACTTTCATCGAGCAAAGAAGCGTTGGCCAGCTCCAGTCCGGTAAGGTCGGTAACCATGGTTTGATAGTTTAATAAAGCTTCCAGCCTGCCCTGAGCTATTTCTGCCTGGTATGGCGTGTAAGCTGTATACCAACCCGGGTTTTCCAAAATATTTCTTTGAATAACTCCTGGCGTAACGGTTCCATAATAACCAAGCCCGATGTAGGATTTATTAACTTTATTTCCTGAGGCTAACTGCTTGAGTTCGTTTAGAAAATTATGTTCACTTTTAGCCCTGGGTAGCATCAAAGGCTCTTTTAATCGGATACTTTCAGGAACCGTCTGGTCAATTAATTCATCTAAACTAGAAACACCAATGGTCTCCAACATTTTTTTTACGCCCTCTTCCCTGGGGCCATTGTGCCTTCTTTCGAAGGCATGGTTATAGCGAAGATCAATTTTCATAAAGTAACTCCTCTGTTTTACAGTGTCTTACCAAAACACAAAGTTAATTCAATTGTTACTATTTTTCGTTTATAATAATTAAATATTAAATCACCCTAAGTTCACCGTACAAGTTATTGAAAGCATGTTCTTATGCCTTTGCAAAGCATAGGTCAATTGGCGCTTTCCAAATAATATTTGGGCTCAATGCAGTGGTCTTGCTCACTTTCTGCGTCGCTTATGCTTCTTTACCCCAGATTTCGAAGATTTCTTTATGGGCCTTGGTTTCTTTTCATGAAATGCCCCCTTGTAATCGGGGCCTTCTTTACGCTTGAAATGGTCGATCTCCCTGGCTATCTGCTGCTTTTCATTAAAAGGGGTTTCAGCTATTTCGATAACACCAGGCATAGGCTTTTCAGGTATCTTCTCACGAATGATTTTTTCGATTTGCATTAAATGTAACAGGTCTGCTTCATCGGCAAAAGTGATGGCCTCACCCGACTGAAAGGCACGCCCAGTACGGCCAATCCTATGCACATAATCCTCATAAACCAATGGGGCTCCATAGTTTATCACATGGGAAACCCCTTTTATATCATGCCCCCGGGCAGTTACGTCGGTTGTCACCAGTACCCTTATTTCACCGGCTTCAAAATCGCGAATGGCATTTATTCTTGACCTCTGCGCTTTATTGCTGTGGACCACACGCACACCTCCCTCTATTTTCCTTTCAATAAAATTAAACACCTGGTTTGCCAGATCCTTGGTGCGAACAAAAATCATAACCTTTTCAAAAGATTCGTCTTTCAATAAATACTGAAGGAGCCTTGCCCTGGTTTGCAGGTTGGGCACTTTGTAGTAGTAGTGACTAACGGTAGATGCCCTTGTGGCCTGAGGTGTGATCTCAACCCTTTCAGGAAAAGTAAGAAACTCCTCTGACAGCTTTTCTACTTTTGCCGGAAAAGTTGCCGAGAATAACAGATTTTGCCGCTTAGATGGTATTTTTTCTAAAATCTGCCGTATTTGAGGCATAAAGCCCATATCCATCATTTTGTCTGCCTCGTCCAAAACTAATGTATTGATCGTTTTTGTATGCAACGCGCCTTTGCGATAGAGATCAATAAAGCGGCCGGGTGTTGCCACTAAAATATCAACCCCGTTTTGTAGGGTTTCCAATTGATCTTTGGCTCCTACCCCACCATAAATAGCCGCAATGCGCAAATCTGTATATTTAGCAAGCTCCATGGCCTGACGTTCAACCTGAAGCACCAGTTCTCTTGTAGGTGGCACAATAAGCGTTCTTGGGGCATCGCCCTGGGCATATTTCAATTTCATTATGATCGGCAGCAGGTAGGCTGCTGTTTTACCGGTACCGGTCTGTGCTATACCCAATACATCATGTCCGGCGAGCGCCAGAGGCACTACTTTCAACTGCACCGGCGTTGGACTTTCAAAACCTGCGTCCTCCACTGCATTGAGAATTTGCCGATTTAGCTTAAAATCTGAGAAGCTTTCTATATTTTTGGACATAGAATGATTTTGTGGGCACCAAAATTTATTAATCTGTAAAAATAAGGAAAATGAATACCATACTCATTAAAAATGCAAGAATTGTAAATGAATGTCGCATTGAAGAAGCGGATGTGCTTATTAAAAACGGATTTATTGAGAAGATCGCAAGCGACATTACTGCAGAAGATCCTTATAAAATAATAGATGCAAGTGGTAAATATCTTTTGCCCGGAGCCATTGACGACCAGGTACATTTTAGAGAACCAGGACTGACGCATAAAGCCAATATATACACTGAGTCAAGATCGGCTGTAGCAGGGGGCGTGACCACTTTTATGGAAATGCCCAATACGATTCCCCAGGCAGTTACCCAGGAATTGCTGGATGACAAATACAAAATTGCCGCGAGGGATGCACTGGCCAATTATTCCTTTTTTATGGGGGCCACCAATAACAACCTGGATGAAGTTTTAAAAACAGACAAAAACAGCGTTTGTGGCGTTAAGGTATTTATGGGTTCCTCCACTGGAAACATGTTGGTAGACGACCCTTCAACCCTGGAAAGATTATTTGCCAATTGTGGACTTTTAATTGCCACTCACTGCGAAGATGAAAACACCGTTAAAGCCAATGAACAAAAATTCAGGGAAAAGTATGGAGAAGAAGTGCCGATCATCTTGCATCCGGACATCAGAAGCGAGGAAGCCTGTTACCTCTCCAGTTCGATGGCGGTAGATCTGGCAAAAAAGAATGGTACCAAATTGCATATTCTGCATATTAGTACCGCAAAGGAGCTTACTTTATTTGATAACTCAATTCCTCTTGAACAAAAGAAAATAACCTCGGAAGCCTGCATTCATCATATGTGGTTTAACAGGGATGATTATAAAGAAAAAGGCACTTTAATCAAATGGAACCCAGCAGTTAAGGAAGAGTCGGATCGTCAAGCCATTATTAGAGCTGTTAATGATAATGTAATAGATGTAATCGCCACCGACCACGCTCCACACAATATAGAAGAAAAGCAAAACACATATTTTAAAGCGCCTTCTGGGGGGCCACTGGTCCAGCACAGCATACAGGCTTTGCTCGATATGGTAAAAAAAGGCTGGTTCACCATAGAAAAAGTGGTAGAAAAAATGGCGCATCATCCGGCCATTTTATTTCAGGTGGATCGCCGTGGTTTTATCAGGGAGGGTTACTGGGCGGACCTTGTTTTGGTTGATCCCAATCAACCGCAACAAGTATCCAAAGAAAATATTCTTTACAAGTGTGGATGGTCCCCCTTTGAAGGACACACTTTTTCCAGTACAATTACACATACCATCATTTCAGGTGTACTGAAATGGGAAAATGGTCGTTTTTGCAGCGAACTGCCCGGTGAGCGGGTTTTATTTGAAAGAGGGTAATTTATTTAATCCAAATTTTTGTAAATATTCATCAAAGAATTACCTTTGCATTCCCAATCAAAATGGTGGTTGTAGTTCAGTTGGTTAGAACGCCTGATTGTGGTTCAGGAGGTCGTGGGTTCGAGTCCCATCTTCCACCCCTTTAAAGCCTTCCGTTCAGGAAGGCTTTTTTGTTTATAAATTGACCCAATAAAGGCCTAAATACAACTGTTGGCAGGACTTATATTACGATTTTGTTAAGTAATGATTGATCAATTATCATTCTTTAAATTCTTACCCTCCTCCTTATTGGATAAATCAAATTTTTAAAGATTACCGATATTATTTATATAATTTTTATAATAATACAGTAAAAAATGATAATTATATATTTTTTATCTCTATTTATTTGAATTTCATAATTTTTATCTTTTATCTTTGCAATGTCAATCATTTTAAAGGTCAAATATTAAAGAGATGAAAAAAATCACTATGGCCCTTGCGTTGTTGTTAGGCACATTCCTGGCAACTACGTCTTTTGCCGGTATCAAGGATACTGAAGCAAAGAAAAAGGAAAACAGAATTAAAGTAGAGCGAAAGGCGGGGAGTAAGTATGAGCTTACTTACCTTACTATCGGAGAAGGATCCGTTAGAATAAATATTTATGATCAGAAAGGCATTCAACTTCATTCAGAGAGGATTGATAACATCAGTTCATTTACAAAATCTTTTGATTTCAGAATATTACCTGATGGTGAATACGCCTTTGAGATCATGGATGAGACCGGGAAAATCAGCACTGCAATCCACCATATTGTGAAAAACAGGCTTAAGGCTGAAGTGACAGTATTGGAAGCTGATAAATACCGTGTTTTGGTAAGAGGTAGTCATATGGCGCCGGTTATGGTCAATATTTACGATAGCCGTTATGAGTTGATTTACACGGATGAGGTGAAAATAGGCAAAAGCTTCACCAAAGTGTACGACCTTTCAAAAGTAAGGGCCAGAAACCTCGTATTCGAGGTTTCAGAAAACGGAAAACTAATATCCAGAAGAAAATTTTAATTTTAAGTGTTTCATATTATTTGAAAAAGCTCCTTTTATGGAGCTTTTTTTCATTTAAGCAGATCCCTTCCCCAGTTTGATATAATTGTGGAACCCACCTATTTGTTTCCCTTCAGGCAGAAAGTTGTTTTCAAAGAAAGAAAGTATTCTTGGTCGTAACTGATCATGTGCAAAGCGTGGTTGGCCCGGCTTATGCTTTCTGGTATAATTGAGCTGATGAGACCAGTTAAAGCTTTCAATTTTGGGTTGCATAGCAGCGGGGTGCGTGCCTTTAAACTCCCTTAATTTTCCAAGAGGACCATAATCAAAATACTGCTTTTCTTTTTCAAACGTTTCATTTGCTTTTTGTGTACCAAAGTGATTGGTATTGAAATATTTTCTTTTCCTTACCATAAATTCCGGCGGACGAACCCAACCATAGTGGTATATATGGGCATCCAGTTCAATTACTTTTAAGGTTCTACTGGTAATTTA
>DNTA01000275.1 GCA_003500135.1 Cytophagales bacterium
AATCTGAGGATGGTCTATTTATGCAGTCAATCCTCATTAAATTATTTGGAACATCTGAGTATTCGGTGGCCGGTAGTGTCCGGCATTTCCTGGACATTGGTGACTTACAAAATCAAGATAGACATTCCCAATGTAAAAAAAGACGATCTACCCGGGGATTGGAACGCGGCGCCCTACCCTGTTACCACACAGCAATTTGGTTCGAATTGGGCCAGGGGAATGATCTCTCCTTTCCTGAAAGTGCCCAGCGCCCGATTGCCATTATCCCGGTTTCCTGAAGAACATAATCTTTTATTAAATCCATTTCACCTGGATTTCAAGGATAATATTGAGGTCTTACATCAAGAAGTGGTGGAATATTTATTGGACCTGAAAGATGAGTAGAATAGGTGATTCCCCAAATTATGTCATTATAGCTCAAATGTAATTCTATCTTGGTCTGCCCGTTCTGCATTGATATTTCTACAATTAAACCCCTTTATTTCGAAACGCATTACGTTCCTGGCAGCAGTTTGGAAGACCTTAAACCGTTGTTTTGAAAATCTGAAAAAGCGTTGGGTATTGATCAACTATTCTACGTTTTAACTAAGGAGAAATTGAGGCAGCAACAAACAAAAACAGCCGGCAAAAAATTACCGGCTGGTTTAATTAAACTCGTTTTAAAATAAAACGAATACGAAAACAGGAATTATCATTAAGATTTTAATATCTGTTCATAATCATCCACGCTACCATGATCCAGGCAACATTCGATGATTCTATTACCCAAAGGATCCAATGTATTATCCTGAAACTGTGACAGTGTTTTGATAAAGAAGTCGTACAATATTTTAGCGCCCTGGTCATACGCTTCTTTACCTACTTCCTCCTGGTATTCCACTTTCAGGAACCACTTTGGTATCTGGATTCCTTCTACCTTCATGGTATTTAAGGCATAACCCAACAGGCTGCATCGCGAAGCGCTCAACTGATCTGCTGGGAAGTTGGCATTACCTTTACGCGCCAGGTACTCACGACTGATCCATTGCGGCATAAAGCTCGTTTTCCAGGCGCCAATATATTGGTTTGGCGTCAGAATGTATTTTACACCCGGGGTGCGTACGATTTGATCGAGTAAGAGGTTGGCCTGCTTCACCTTTTTTCCAGTGGCGAATGGCCAGTAGCTACCCACACCTTCGCTGCTAATGCCTTTCGTTTGAATAATACTCGGGTTAGCATGACCACGTGGAGCAACTAAACGCCACAACCAGGCAAGCGCCGGTGGCAACATATGCATGATACCAACTATCCCATAGTTCGGGTTCTCCATTGTACAAGGCGGGGTACGTAGCCCAATACTTCTGATATCTACCCTAACCGGTTCGGAATATATTCCAGGAACGATTTCCCGGGGTAAAATCACCCTCGGATTGGGGCATGGAACTCCCGGCTCATCTTCTTTATGGTCCCAAATTAGCGCTCTGCCTCCGGGTACCGCTTCGATATTCAGGAATAACAAGGGCTCTTCTGGCTTTGCTGTAATTTTCTCGAGCATCAGGTCCGTACCGTAATCGTCAATATGGTCTACGCGAACGAACCAGGCATCTTCTGCATCTTCGAGCCATAGCTTTTTGGCATCCTGTTGAAGATTAGGGTGGCAAAGCGCCATATCGTCCGTTACCGGTTCGAGGTCGCACGTCCTTGGCAATTCCAGTGTGCGCTTTTCATTGGTCAGGATATTTTTACCCAAAAGTAAACTACCCTCCAATTCACGGTGAGGCTGTTGCAACATTTCACTTTTACCGCCACCACTGGCGCCTTCGTGCATCAGGGTAACTACATTGTCATATGGGGTAATAGCTCTAACGGTAGAACAGTGGGCGGTAACCCAGCCCTCTTCTTCTCCTTTTCCGATCAACATGCCGTACACACCTTTTTTCGCACTTGGGCCAGGATACAGGTTATAAGAAAACATTTCGTATTTACCAGGCATCCTATTGTGCACTACCACTTGCTTTCCTTCAAAATGAGTATGGCGGAAAGGAGGAGCCGTGTAAATCACCGCTTCCGGAGCGAAATCATCCGGCATCTCATTGGGATCAACTATGCCTTGCAAAAGGGCCAGTCCGAGGCCAAAGAACCCGGCATTGGCCGGGATAACGGCTACCGCGTGGTATCCCATACCGCGTTTTCCGGCATAAAAATAGAACATGGCCAGGTCTTGCGTTTTCAACCATTCAAAAGTTTCTTCCCTCAGGGAATCAAACTCATACCCAAATCGATTTTTAAAAGTAGGTTTATCAGTGGGAAGGTCATCAGCAATCACCATACATTTCGGGTCTCGCCTACGCATATACACCTCTGTATAGTTGGCCGCAATCCCGTTTTTGGCCCGGGCAACTTCGGCCTCAAGATAGCTGCGCCCATCAGGTAAATCGTACCGCACTTCATGAAAATTATTTCCCTCACCACCAACAGCAAGTTCTACCAGTTCCTTCACATTCCGGGCAACCGTGACGCTTGGCGCCGCCTTCAGCAACTCCTGCAGTTCGGTGATGTTTCCAATACGAAGCTTTTCTGAGGTCATTTCCATTTCAGTCATAATATTAAGTTTGATGTATTTTACAAAATTAAATGTTAATTTTTTTGATAAAAGTGTTGCTATCATTGTTTATTGTTTAAATATTTTTAAGTCAGTATAATAAAATCAGCTGATAGTCAGTAAGCCAATATGATTAGACGATAGCATGGTTTATTGACCAGGAGGGAGGATCAGATCAACTACTATGCTCTACCACACAAATTAAAAAACGGGGTTTTGGCGTTACCTTTTTGACAATATGTCATTGTCATTTACCGGGAAGGCTTTGTGCGTATCTGCAGTGATTGTATATACCTAACTGCATGTGTTTTGAAACATATCAAATTGTGTAAGGCCAATCAGATATTGTTCATTATGCTGCATTTCATGTAAGGCATTTTGAAGACCAATGCCATGCCAACCAGGGAAATTTAAAAAGTGTAAAATATGTTATTCTGATGCAGGCTTTGAATAAATATCATTGACAAAGGTTCATGAAGCTTTTCCAGTAAAATGAAAACTGCGAAATATCGACTGAAAGACCATCCCTGGGTTGCACTTGTTGTGGTTCTTATTGCCATAGTGATTACTATGTCTGCCACCTCAATTTTCCTTTATGAAATACTTCAATTTAATTTTGATAATTCGCTGATCCAAACCCTTCCGGCAGCTATCTCAAATTTGTTAATAGTCTTCATTATTGTGCCGTTTTGGTTTAAAATCCCTATTGGGAAAAGCAATCTGAATCAATATCTGCAGGCCATTGGCCTGCTCAAGCTTAGACCATTTGGAAAACTGATGATTATCGGCTTAAGCTGTTATATTTTTTTCCTTACAAGTCAGGCTATTGGCACAATAATTTATCGAATATCACAAGGCGCTCAGGTAAATATTGTATTCTTAAGAGAGATTTTCGAATTTTCAAATGAGTTCCCACCAAATTCAAATGGTTACCTGGTAGCATTGCCTTCACTTCTCGAGGAATTTGTTTTTCGAGGAATCATACTAACCGTTTTCTTGAATAAGTATTCCCCAAAAAAAGCCATATTGTTTTCTGCTTTCGGGTTTGGATTGATTCATTTGTTAAATCTTTCAGGTGATAAAGAAACGATATGGGTACTCGGCCAAGTAATATGGGCCTTTATTTTAGGAATATTTTATGGATATCTTTTTATAAGGACAAAAAGTCTTCTACCTGTTGCTTTGGTGCACTACCTGATTAATTTATTTGTGGGCACTATTACCGGCTATATTGGTTCATCTGCACCTGCTGAAATTGAGGCCTTTTATGGTATTGTATTTTCTTTAGGAATAGTACCAACTACCTTGTCAGTTTTTTGGGTAAAATATTTTCTAAAGAAATGGCCAATACAATAATGATAGACATTGATAAGAAACATTCACTAAAAATGTCAATTCAAAATACCATTCGATTAAATAGCTGGTGCCAGTACTTACAAACTCAAACAGGCATATGAATAAAAACCGGGGATGACTGTAAATAAAAGAAAATTAGTGATCCAATGAACATTGCCCTTAAATACTTTAGGTAGCGTACTGACTAATTACAAGAACATATATAACGAATATGTAAATGATAAAAAAATGATGTCGTATTGATTTAAAAAACCTACAAAAAATATCATGAAATTATTCGTAACAGGCGCTATAGGTTTTGTTGGAAACCAACTGATTGAAGAATTAATAAAAGAACAACAAAGGTGTTTGGACTGGTTAGAAGCGAAGCAGCGGAACAAATCATTAATGATCTGGGGGCACGTGCTAATTGGGGTGATCTGTCGACGATAGAAGAACTTGTCTTTTCAATAAATGATTTAGAAGAAATTATCCATGCTGGCGCCAAGATTCAATTTTCAGGAGATTTCTATGAGTTTTATATTATAAATGTGTATGCTACCCGCATACCTTTAGAAAAGGCAATCTCTGCGGGGGTAAAATAATTCATTTACATAAGTGCTTCAGATACAGCCCTATATGGCGAATCACTGATTGATATCAGGGAAGACTATCAACCCAAAAATATGATTGATTGCAGTGATCTGAAATCAAAAATGTTGGCTGAAAAGGAAATTATAAAATGTAAAGACCAAATCCAGCTCATAATACTATACCTCGTGTCATTTGAAGTCCCTGTATGCGTATCATGTAGAATTTCAGATGGACAATTGAAAAAATCGGTTTCCCGACAATTGGCGGCGCCCACCATCATATGGCTACCTGTCACGTTCAAAATTTTTTTAGCGCTATATTAACCAGCGCTCAAAAACAATAAGGCCATAGGGATATTCCTTACAAAAGATAAGGAAATAGTAGAATACAAGTCCTTTATGCGAGCGTTAATAAATAGATAAGGTATGGAAATGGGGAACATACGAATACCAAAAAGATTAGCGCTTTTGTTGGCGAGGGTAGTTGAGTCTATCTGGGAAGCATTCGACTTAGCAGGTAATCCGCCAATTACCTATATGATAGCACATCTAATGGGCACTGATTTTATAATCGTTGCAGCCATTTTCGGTTATGTGCTTCTAGCATTGCAATAGTAGTATTAAGCATTAACCTGAAACCGTCATTACAAATTTCTAATGACGGCTGACGATCGCGACGATACTGTCAGGAAGGCAGGGTTTAACCTGGGGATAGGTATTGCTTGCCAACCTAACCTCATTGTGCTGAAGCTTTGAAAGACCCACCGACGTAAAGTTTTAACAACTTATAATGGATATCCATGTGAAGCATTGTGTGTAACGCATTAAGTTTCCCGATTCTGACTTTTTAACCACTCCCCTTTTTTTTGCACTCTCTTTATGTGTTTTAGAACATTAATAATTTAGAAGTACCCGCGTAGTTCAGCGCTATTTCCAGTAGGCCTTTTCAACATTTGGGTAGTTCATTAATTTGTCGTAATATTGCCCTTAAGCGCTTGCTCAAAGGTTTAAGCAACTTTTAAGAAAATCGCATATCCTGTCAAAAACAAAATCGTTTTTGAGGGTTCAAACTTGTAAGGAATCTCAAAATGTAAAACCATGAACAACTTCAGTAAATCTATACTTGTACTTCTGATCTCTGCATTATGCTTACCTGTAAAAGGGCAGAAAGTGACCATGGGTACTTTGCTAAACGAGATGACCAATCGTGAAGCACTGGCAAAATTCCCGGAATTCAACTACCAAACAAAGCAATTCAGCAGCTACGACAGAAGCGCGAAACAACCTGGAGGTGAGAATTGGTTTGCCAACGAGGACAGGACCAATTTCCTTCGAAGGGAAGTAACTGAAAACGGATCGGAATGGGTAATGTTTGACTCAGATAAACCCGGCGCTATCGTTCGTTGGTGGATGACATTTGCCGGTGAAGGCGCTGGAGACGGTACGCTCAGAATTTACATTGATAACGCCGAAACCCCAACCATTGAAGGCAGGGCATTTGACCTTATGAGTGGCGGTTTACTGGCAGAACGACCTTTGTCTGCTTCTGTTTCCAAAACCACCATACATAAACGCCGGGGTCATAACCTATACCTTCCTATTCCATACAATTCCTGCAAGGTCACCTATCAGGGATCGGGGATCAAAGAAAACGATGCCGGGGAAATCATGGAAAAAAGCGTGGCGGTTTATTACAATATTAATTACCGGGAGTATGAAGCCGGCACTGATGTTGAGTCATTTGATGATAATTCACTTCAGAAATATCTTCCAGAAATCGATAAGGCACAGCTATCGCTTTTAAACCCGTATTCCAGTTTTTTTGAGACCCCCGCCGATGAAACCAGAAAATTAATTAAGCTAACAGCCGGAGAAAACATTGAATTGACACTGGGTGGTGAAAAATACATCAAGGCATTCATGCTAAAACTTGACGCCGAAAACCTGCCCCAGGCCCTGCGCTCAACGGTAGTTTCAATGACATTCGATGACCAAAAAACACTTTCCATACCTCTCGGTGACTTTTTTGGTACCGGTTATGAAATCAACCCCTATGAAACCTATTATACCAAGGTGTTCCACAATGGCCTCATGGCTTCATTCTGGCCCATGCCATTTCAGGAAACCGCAACCATAGAGATCAAAAACTACGGAGATCAGGTAGTTGCCATCCATGACCTGCAGCTCTACACGGATGAATGGGCCTGGGATGATCAAAGCATGTATTTCGGTGGTACCTGGAAGCAGTTTTATGATAAAACAACCGGAGGAGGTGATGATCCGGAAGACCTGAACTTTGTAACCCTTGAAGGCCAGGGTGTTTACGTAGGAGATTTGATCACCCTATTTAACGCAGCTTCTGCATGGTGGGGCGAAGGTGATGAGAAAATATATGTGGATGGCGAAAAGTTTCCTTCGCATTTTGGCACAGGAACTGAAGATTACTATGGATATGCCTGGAGCCGTCCGGAGTTTTTTGAGCATCCATTTATAGCACAACCTGACGGTTCAGGCAACCTCGACTCGGGCACAGCGGTAAATATCAGGTTCAGGGCACTCGACAAAATTCCATTTAATGAAAAGCTGAAAGTGGACATGGAACTGTGGCACTGGACCACAACGAAAGTGGATTATGCGCCTACTACTTTCTTCTACTTAAAACCGGAATCGAGGGCACAACATGATTTTGACCCTGATCAGGCGGTGAAAAATGTCAGGTTCACTACATCGAGAGACGAGATCAGCCCTATAATGGTAAAAAATAGTATTCAAGGGGAAAAAATGGAAGCTCACCGGATAGATGGAGGGGAGTTATTACCGCGTAGCTATGCCAACTGGGATTGGGAAGAAGACGCCCAAATGGTTTGGAGGCAGGCAGAAATCGGTGATGTACTGGTTTTAAGGTTTAAAAGCCCAAAAGCAATAAGTGATGCCAACCTCGAATTGCAATTGACACAGTCGGGCAACTACGGTATTGTCACGTTATCAGTAAACGGTAGCGACGAGGTGACATTTGATGGATACGCACCAAAAATAAAGGTTGAAAAACTTGAAATGAAGAAAATAGACATACAGAAAGGTTGGAATACGATACGGGTACAAATTAAAGGCAAAAACACTGAATCCAGTAATAATGTATTCGGACTGGATTATTTAAAAGTAAAATAAATCGTTTTGGGTTATGCCTTTCAATTCTCATGAAAATATATAAATTTTACGCCATAGTATTAATTGCTATGCTAATCATTGCGAATTAGGTGTATTATCAGGACACGGGCACGAAACCTGAATTCTGAATATACTTTTGGCTGTTACACCAATTATATTCTGAAAATGGAAAGTCCAAATGAATTGATAAATCCAATAACTAATTCCAGATGAAAATTAAAGCAATATTATTTTGCCTGTTGTTGGCTGGCGTGGCGCATGGGCAAGATCAGAAAATGGATAGGTTCATTGATGAGCTTCTCCGGAAAATGACAGTAGAAGAAAAATTGGGCCAGCTCAATTTATCTTCGGGAGTGGGTGACTTAAAAGTAATTACCGAGGGCGAGGGCCGCCTCGATTACATCAAACAGGGATTGATTGGTTCGGCCTGGGGCATGAATAGTCAAAAAGCTGCCGTGGAGGAATCCAGGATGGGCATACCCCTGATCACCGGGCGCGACGTTATTCATGGATACAAAACAACTTTCCCTATTCCTCTCGCCATGTCCTGTATGTGGGACGTGGAAAAAATCGAAAAGATGGCTAGAATATCTGCAATTGAGGCCAGTTGTGCAGGAATCAACTGGACCTACTCCCCTATGGTTGATATTTCCCGCGACCCGCGATGGGGAAGAGTAGCAGAAGGCGCAGGTGAAGACCCATATTTGGGAAGCCTGATTGCTAAAGCATACGTTAGAGGCTACCAGGGAGATGACCTTTCCAAAGAAAACACCATCCTGGCCTGCGTAAAACATTTCGCCCTTTATGGAGCCCCGGAAGCCGGCCGCGATTACAATACCGTAGACATGAGCAGGATAACCATGTATGAGGATTATTTGCCCCCATATAAAGCCGCCGTTGAAGCCGGCGTAGGTACGGCAATGACCTCCTTTAATGTGGTAGATATGGTACCTGCAACCGGAAACAAATGGTTGATGACTGACCTTCTCAGGGAAGATTGGGGCTTTGATGGTTTCGTAGTCACCGATTACACGGCCATTAATGAAATGATCCATCACGGTCTGGGTGATCTCCAAACAGTTGCTGTAAAAGCCCTGAAGGCGGGCGTGGATATGGACATGGTTGGACAATCATATATCGGCACGTTAAAAAAATCCCTGGAAGAAGGCAAAGTAACGGAAGACGAGATTGATCGGGCATGCAGACGAATTCTGGAGGCGAAATACAAGCTGGGACTGTTTGATAAACCCTATCAATACTTCGATGAAGAACGTGCTGAAAAATACTGGTTAAGTGATGAACATCAGGCGTATGCCCGTGAACTTGCTGCCAGGTCATGCGTGCTTCTGAAAAACAGCAACGAAGTATTGCCGCTGAAAAAGGAAGGGGCCATTGCTGTGATCGGCCCCCTGGCCAACTCGAAAATTGATATGCTGGGTACCTGGGCTGCCACACGTGACACTACCGATATCGTTCCGATCATAGACGGTATACGAAACGTAGCCGGCACAAATGCCGATGTACTCTTTGCACAGGGCTCCTATTTTACCGAAGATTCCTTTTTGATCAACAGAAGAAGGGCCAAGGACCAGCAGATCACTATCGACAAACAAAAGTCGAAGCAACTATTGGACGAAGCTAAAGAAGTAGCCGATAAGGCCGATGTAATCGTTGCCGTTTTAGGTGAACCCAGAAGTTGGTCCGGGGAAGCATCCAGCCGTGCCGACATTGGTTTACCGGAATGTCAGCAAAGGCTGCTGAAAGAGCTGTTGAATACCGGAAAACCTGTGGTGC
The DNA here is from genome assembly GCA_003500135.1 of Cytophagales bacterium. GTDB lineage: Bacteria > Bacteroidota > Bacteroidia > Cytophagales > Cyclobacteriaceae > UBA10427. The sequence goes on from DNTA01000275.1 coordinate 9,472, forward strand.
TTGTACTCGGAAATGGCCGCCCATTAGCATTGAGCTGGGAAAATGAACATGTAGATGCCATGCTCGAAACCTGGCATGCCGGCGTACAGGCCGGAAATGGTATTGCCGACGTGTTATTTGGAGATTTCAACCCATCAGGAAAGATAACCATGACTTTCCCTCGCGTAGTGGGTCAGGCGCCGATTTATTACAACCACAACCGGACTGGCAGGCCTCAAAATGAAACCTCTTATTTTACTTCCCGATATCTCGATATACCCAATACACCTTTATTCCCATTCGGTTACGGGTTAAGCTATACGACCTTTGAGTACAGTGATATTCAATTGAATAAAAATGAATTTTCTGCAAATGAAAAGTTAGTTGCTTCCGTTACAGTAACCAATACAGGTGAATACGAAGGAGAAGAGGTGGTTCAACTTTACATTAACGACCCGGCAGCCTCCGTTTCAAGGCCGGTGAAGGAGTTAAAAGGTTTTGAAAAAATTGTGCTGGCGCCCGGAGAATCAAAAACAGTTGATTTCACCATAACCACCGATCACCTCAAATTTTACAACAGTGATCTGGAATACGGTTGGGAGCCAGGTGATTTTAATATTTATATCGGCACAAGTTCCAAAGAAGTAAAATCTGAAAAAGTAAACTGGCGAAAATAGTTCCAAACCAGCCGAAGATATAATCGATAGAAACTAATAAATATTTCACCATGAAAAAGCTACAATTCAAAATACACCTTATGGTTGCTGTTATAGGCCTGCTGTTAGTTGGCACGACCTGTAGTCAAAAAACCAAAGAGGAAGTACCTAAGCGACCAAACATTATTTTTATTATGAGTGATGACCATGCTTACCAGGCCATCAGTGCGTACGATGATGAGCTGATCCAGACACCAAATATTGATCGACTCGCCGAAGAAGGCATGCTGTTTACCAATGCATCGGTGACCAATTCAATTTGTGCGCCGTCCAGGGCGACCATTCTTACAGGTAAACACACGCATATTCATGGCAAAATTGATAATGTGTTCCCGTTTGATACCACAAACGTTACTTTCCCGCAAATACTGCAGGACAATGGCTATCAAACCGCCATGTTTGGTAAGCTGCATTTTGGCAATAAACCCAAAGGTTTTGATGAATTTAAGATCCTGCCCGGACAGGGGGATTATTACAATCCTGAGTTTATAACCAGTGAAGGCGATACCACTGTTGAAGGATATGTAACGGATATCATCACTGACTTAACCATCGATTGGTTCGATAACCGGCGGGAAGAAGAGAAACCATTTATGTTGTTTTATTTGCATAAAGCGCCTCACCGCGAATGGATACCCGCTCCCCGTCACTACAGGGAATTCACCAAACGGAATTTCCCGGAACCCGAAACCTTATTTGACGATTACGAAGGAAGGGGGACCGCCGCCAGGGAAGCAGAAATGAATATACTCAGGCACATGACAGTTTCTGCCGATAACAAAATTTATCCCGAAGTGGCCAAAGAGCTGGGCATCAAAGAAATGTCGGAATGGGGGTTCAGGGTATTTGATCAGAAATACTCGCGATTTACGGAGGAACAAAAGCAAGATTGGGATGAAGTGTATGGACCGATCAATGAAAGGTTTAAGGAAATTTACCCCCATATGAACGATACCTCCTACATGCGCTGGAAGTATCAACGGTATATGCAGGATTACCTGGCTACCATTGCCGCAGTGGATGAAAATGTTGGCCGACTACTCACTTACCTCGACGAAAACGGCCTGAGTGAAAATACCATAGTGGTCTACACTTCCGACCAGGGGTTTTATTTGGGAGAGCATGGCTGGTTTGATAAGCGGTTCATTTATAATGAATCATTCAAAACACCTTTGCTGGTGAAATGGCCGGAAAAAATCAAAGCGGGTACTGTATCGACAGAAATGGTTCAAAACCTTGATTTTGCCCAGACCTTTTTAGAGGCAGCCGGTGTAGAAGCCCCGGACGACATGCAGGGTGAAAGCCTAATGCCATTACTGGAGGGCAATACCGATCAGTGGACAAGGGATGCCGTATATTACCACTATTACGAATATCCCGGCTTTCATATGGTCAAACGTCATTATGGCATGGTAACCCAGGATTATAAACTGGCGCATTTCTATTACGATATCGACGAATGGGAACTTTACGATCGCAAAAAAGACCCGATGGAATTAAACAATGTGTATAATGATCCGGCATATGCCGATGAAGTGAAAGAACTAAGGGAAAAGCTTAAAAATATGAGGAAAAAGTATAAAGACTCTGAAGAGCTGGACCAGCGCTACATTGATATGTATAAAAAAAGAGGGATAATTAAATAATTTGACTTTTTAAAAGCCTCACTGATTTAAATCGGTGTGGTTTATTGAAAACTAAAAAAATGAATTTCATATTAAAATTGCCCGCATAAATAATATGTCAGGTGGAATAATGAAATTTGATAAATTGTATTTATCAAATTTACTCTATCGGTACATTAAGCCATTTATTCAAATGTAACTCAAGACTGATGCGATGAAGAAAAAAGTATCTATTGTAGATATCGCAAAGCACGTTGGTACCTCCACTGCTGCTGTCTCCTATGTTCTCAATGGAAAGGCAAAAGAAAAACGGATAAGCAAGGACTTGATCGATCGGATCAAAAAAGCTGCGGAGGAAATGAAATATACTCCAAATTTAGTAGCCCGTAGCTTGCGAAGAGGCACTTCTGATACCATTGGTTTAATTGTTCCTGACATATCGAATAGTTTTTTTAGCGAAATGTCGCGCTATATTGAACGGGAAGCTTATGAAATGGGCTACTCAGTCATCATAGGTAATACAGATGAGGATGCCGTTAAATCAGCCAGGATAATTGATGTAATGGAAAACCGACAGGTGGACGGATACATTATAGCACCTGCGGAAGGAAGTGAAGAACAAATTCAATCACTGGTCAACAAGAAAAAACCAATAGTAATTGTAGATAGGATTTTTAATTCCCTGGATGTAAGCCGGGTGGTTTTGAATAATCACAAAGCCACATACGACGCTTGCAATTGTTTACTGGAGTCAGGTTATCAACACATTGGGGCCATGGGATATAAAACAAGCATGGTGCATATAAGAGACCGTTTCAAGGGTTATAAAGATGCACTCAAACAAAGCGCCTCGCCACAAAAACCGAAGTTCATTGAAATTGATTATCATAATTCGCAGAATGAAATAGAGAAATCCTTAAACAGATTGTTTAACGGTAAGAATAAAATTGATGCAATAATCTTTTTAACCAATTCACTCGCCGTGCAGGGCCTGTATTATTTTATGAAAAATGGGATAAAGATCCCACATGATGTTGCTATTATTGGCTTTGATGGGAACATCGCATACGACCTGTTTTCACCTTCTTTAACCTATGTCAAACAACCGTTAAAAGAAATCTGTAGTCAAGCCCTGAAATGCCTTAAAAACCAACTCGATGGAGAAAACATAACCGCTCATATTAAATTGGAAGGGGAATTGATCATTCGGGATTCCTGCAAAAACCCACAAGCTATTACGAAATACATAAACATTAATCAGTCAAAGGTGTCGTAATGCAAAACCCGTTTGTTTGTTTAATTTTTAACCCTACGGATCCATTCCTTCACTTCGCGTTGTACGCTTATCCTCAAATATTTAAAATAACGAAAATATGTTTTCATATAGGGCTATATTATAATCTTAGCTTCACTCTTCCGTGTTTTTTACTATATTTTGTAAAGCGTCCAATTCAGATATCCAATGAAATCAGTTGGGATTTTATCCGAACCAATGCTGAAATATCTTCTGAAGATATTACCGGTAATTATTGTAATGCTCGGATGGTCATGCGGTTCAAAAAACAGGGGGCAATCTCAAAATGCACAAAAGACATTCGAAAACAGAGAATGCATTGAAACTGTTCTGGCCATTGATGACAGCATAGGGCGGATTAGAAATCATGCCTGTGAAACAGTTTCCCTAAGCCTTGCCATTGAAAAGTATACCCGCGAAATGCGTGCCCTCAATTATGAGAATTGCCCCGAAGGTTTTATCCATGCTTTTGGGAACCATTTGACGGCATGGGATGACATGATTGAAATTACTGATGAATACCCCGAATGGAGAGGCGAAATGCATGTCCTTTTTGATTCTTTAAATTCCAGCGCAGATTCCGTACCATTCAATCAAAAATTAGATGCCATATGGAATACCTGGGAAGAAGTAGAGAAATTTTCAAATAAGGGAAAATAGAAAACCCGGCAGAGATTCTGCCGGGACTCTATTTATTATGGATTATAAAACATAGTTCCTATTTCAATTCAATCCTTGCGGCCCAACCTCCTCCGGATGCCATTTTGATATTTATTTTATCACCTGGTTTTACTTCCCGGGTTGTTTTTTTGTAATCTTCCGCATTTCGATCTGCATTAATACCATCCTGCATAACCGTCATTACATAATTACCTTCCGGCAAGAAAGAAAGGTCAATCTCGAAACTTCGGGCTTCCCAATCAGTCATGGCGCCGATATGCCAGTTGTCACCTTTTCGCCGGGCTACGATGATATAATCTGCCACTTTTCCTTCCAGCACAATCGTTTCATCCCATGTGACGGGCGCTTTGCTGATGAAATCAACTGATTCCTGCTCCCGGTAATAAATAGATGGGGATTCACACATCATTTGTATAGGCGCTTCATACACCACATACATTGCCACTTCATGGCATCTGGTGCCCAGGCTCATGGGCCTGTCAAAACTGATCAGGTAGTTGTCGGGTTGTGCATTTCGCATGGCGCCCGGCGTATAATCCATGGGGCCGGCGGCCATACGTATAAAAGGAATGGTTACATTGTGTTCCGGTGTAATGTCGGCGCTCCATTTATTGTTTTCATTTCCTTTTACGCCTTCATAATTCAAAACATTGGGGTATTTTCTTCTTAGGCCCGATGGTTTAAACGCCCCGTGATAGTCAACCAAAAGCTGAAGACGCGCCGCTTCTTTGGCAATTTCTTCATACGACTCTACCATGCCCTGATCGTTTCGCTGCATAAAATCCACTTTAATGCCTTTGGCGCCCCAACCGGCATAGGTTTCCAAAATTTCAGACATGTTTTCCTGTAGTGGTTTCCATAACACCCATAAAATAATACCAACATTTTTACTTTCGGCGTATTCAACCAGTCCCTTAACATCAATTTCGTCATTATCCTCGAGAATTTCAGTGGTACTTTTTGTCCAGCCTTCATCGAGGATTACGTATTCTATTCCATTTTTAGATGCAAAATCTATGTAGTAGCGATAGGTATCGTCGTTAATACCCGATTTGAAATCTACGCCGAATATGTTGTTGGCATAA
>DNTA01000102.1 GCA_003500135.1 Cytophagales bacterium
TTAATTTATTCATTTTTAAGGTTTATTTTTCTTTTGTCAACCCAATTACTTCTTTTTGTCAGAAAAAAATACTGGCCATGGATCGTATAGACCGGGAGTTGCTGAATTTGCTGCAAAAAGACAGAAGAAAGAGCAATAAGGAGTAGGCGGATCAGCTAAACCTCACTGCCACTCCGGTTTTTAAGCGTATTAAGAAACTCGAGAAAAACGGCTATATCGAACGATATACGGCCATAGTGAACCGGGAAAAAGTAGGTAAGATGCTCCTTGCTTTTTGCTTTGTCTCATTGAAGGAGCATTCGCAGGATTACATTTTGAAATTTGAAAATGAGGTGATCCACCAATAAGAAGTGATGGGATGCCATCATATTGCCGGTCATTTTGATTACCTGATCAAAATATCAACCGCCGATATGCATTATTATCAGGACTTTTTAGTCAACAAACTGGCCAAAATGGAAAATATTGGTAACGTGCAAAGTTCGTTTGTGTTAAAGGAAATAAAGAACACTACAAAAGTTGATATTTGAATAATATGTTTTTCATTTTTGTTTGATAAATCATTTTAACTTTGCGGTAAAAAAGCAATTATGAAACTGCAAACCCTACTTTTTCTATCAACCATTTTATTATGGCAGTGCCAAACGAAAAAGGAAAATTCTTCGCAAACTGAGCGCAACGGAGCTGTCATTGCCTTTGGTTCCTGTTCGCACCAGGACAACCCCGATCAAATGTGGCGTGAGATACTGGCGCAGGATCCGGACATTTGGATTTGGGGCGGAGACAATATTTATGGCGATACGGAAGATATGAGCATATTGCGTGCAAAGTATGACAAACAAAAATCGAGGGAAGGATATCAGGAACTGATCCAACAGGTTCCGGTTATTGGCATATGGGACGATCACGATTATGGAGTGAATGATGGCGGCAGGGAATACCCTAAAAAAGACAGTAGCAAGATCATGATGCTTGAGTTCCTTGATGTGCCCGAAAGTGAAGAAGTGTGGTCCAGGCCAGGGGCCTATCAGGCTTATGAAAAAACTATAAATGGAATAAACATCCAATTTATATTGCTCGATACACGTTATTTCCGGGATTCACTGGCCACTGACACCACTGGTAATGGCAGGTACATGCCCCGGCCAGAAGGTGATTTCCTTGGCGAAGCACAGTGGGAATGGTTAAAAGATCGGCTAAACAACGAATCTGTTGACCTGAATGTAGTCATGTCAAGTATCCAGGTGATCCCGGAAGAACACGGCTGGGAGAAGTGGGCCAACCTTTCCTCCTCTCAAGATCGTCTGTTCGACCTGATTATGGAGGCCAATCCCAAACCTTTAATATTTCTGAGTGGCGACCGGCACATTGCCGAAATTTCGAAGATCAACATTGATAACATCTCCTATCCGGTCTATGAATTCACATCAAGCGGTTTGTCACATACCTGGAGCGAGAAAAGGCCTGAACCCAATCGATATCGGGTTGGTGATTTGATCATTGAAAAAAATTACGGGTTGATCAAAGTAAATAAGTCAGACCATGTACTGGAAATGGATTTCGAAGTAAGGGGTAAAAATGATACCACTTACCTGACTGAAAGTTTTGAGCTTTCTTATAAAGAAGTTAATCAATAAAAGGATTTTCACCATGGGTAACAAGGCGGATGGCCCCCGGCATTATTCTGATGTTGAGTTCATCCGTCTTGCCAATCACTTCTCCATCCAGTTGTAGTAGCTGAGGCTTATCGAGTTTTATTTTCGCCTTCTCGCATTGGATGATTTCGGTATACTCATCCATCGACACTTCCTCGCTGAATTTTGTCAATCCCAGATAAATGATAGATTCCAGGTCTTTGCGATGTCCGATGACCAACTCCAGTTTGCCGTCAAAAGGGTTTCCTTTATTATTTAATATCGCGCCGGTACCATACTTTCTGGCATTGGCTATGGCCAGCATGTAGCCGCTGTCTTTGTAATTTGATGATTCCGTCTCGATTTCGAAGCTAAACTGATCAGCATTTTGCAAGGCCTGGAATAAATATTTGGCGTAAGTGAACATGCCCCGGTTGCTGTCTTTTGAAAAATCCTCCACTACCCGTGCATTGATCCCCACATCACCGATATGAAGACAATACTCTTTGTTCACCTCGATCATATCCAGGCCGGCTATTTTCCGCGATTTTACAAAGTCATCGAGCGCCACGCGCGGATCTTCATCAATACCCAGTTCCGTGGCCATACCATTGGCCGATCCAAAAGGAATAATGCCCATGGGTATCTCCGAACCGATCAGTTGCCGCGCAACGAAAAGCACCGTACCATCACCCCCTATCGCACATACCCTTTCCGGTTGATATTCATCCAGTTTTTTTTGAAATGGGGCCGCATCTTCCTCTCCTGAGGTTTTAAATAAATAATAATCCAGACCATATTTCAAGGCGTATTCATCAAGGTATTGCAAAAAAGTATCTTTGCTCTTCCCTCCGGCAATTGGGTTTACGACAAAAAGAATTCTCATATTTTTATATTAAAAATATTG
>DNTA01000182.1 GCA_003500135.1 Cytophagales bacterium
TCTTCTTCTTTTTGGTCATGTGCCTCCAGTACAGCACGGTTGACCATTATCATTCGACATTCATCGTCTTTAAGGAATATTTTTGAAGGCAATTCGTCCAATATGCGTTTATAAACATTTTGGTAAGCCTTCATTTCTTTGAGGAGCTTTTTGGTTTCTTCTTCTCTCTCCTGTTTTACGCGCTCCATTTGCTCCTGTGTTGCCTGTAGCTCTTCCATATTCTGTCGCATTTCTTCTTCCTGGGCACGCATTTGCTCTGTTTTTTCCTGAGCGTCTTGCAATAGTTTACGCGTTCTCTCGTTGAGTTTGGCCGTCCGTATTGCAGAAGCCATGGTCTGTCCTACTTTCTCTACAAATTCCACCTGGTAGTCCTGGATATCATGAAGTGAAGCAATCTCTATGATTCCTTCTATCTTGTCTTCTTCTTTCAATGGAACGATCAGAACGCTTTGCGGTTTTGAAGTTCCCAGTCCGGTTTGGAACTGGAAGTGATCGCCGTCAATTTCTTTAAGGTGAACCGTCTTACCTTCCAAAAATACCTGACCGGCCAATCCTTCACCAATTTCGATTCTCTGTTTAATATATTTTTTACGGCTGTAGGCATATGCCGAAAGTATGTCGAGAAATTGTTCGTCACCTTCCTCGGTAAGCGTGTAAAGAACGCCCTGGGTGGCATCCATATAATTTACCAAGTTAGCGATCAGGCTGTCTCCCAGTTCAACAAAATCATCGCTCTGCCGGACAATATCAACGAACCGGGCCTGTCCTTCATTCTGCCAGTTCCGAACCCTGTCCTGGTTGGCCACGGTTTGTAGTCGATCACGCATCTGTAGCAGGGCATTACCCAAAGCATCGCTTTCTCCCAGTGTTTTTAATTCATAACTGAAGTTGCCATCACCGATCTTTTTAGCAAATAGAGATGCATCTTCAAAGTATTTCAGCAACCTATTACTCGGCTTGATGATCAGGTCGTACATGTCATTGGTTTCCTCATCCGGTTCGGGTGACTCCCCTGATGCCAGTTTACGAATAGTACTGGTGAAGTGATTTAGCTTTTTCTCAATGTTTTTTCGTGCAAAAATGGCAGCAAATACGATCATGCCAATTAAGATCAACCACCAAATTGCCGTTATTCCGACATCAACCCCCGGTCGGTAATCGGATTGTATCTCCTCAATTCTGGCTTGGTTGCTCAAATAAAGGCCCTCCAGTGTTGCCAATATCCTGTTGGTCTTATCGTCTAACTGTTGTATGGATGTCCCCACTTCCTCATCTTCTTCTGAAATGTCAACTTCTTCCTCGCTGAAAAGGACGAGCATATCTGCACCAACGCTTTCATGAAGGGTATCCTGAGCCTGTAATTCATTAAAGTTTTCGGGCATCATCGACATACTGACTGCCATATTGCTAAAAACCAGCTTTTCGATACCGGCAATTTCCTCATGCAGTTCGAATAAAGATTCGGGACCGGCATCATCAGCGATATTACCGGATAGCAGGTTGAAAGTATTGTTAAGCTTGTTGATTTCACTTATTACCTGATATTTATATACTTCTCTATCAGTGTTTTTATAGGCAAAAAATTTAACCCTAACCTGTTGCAAGTGGCCCAGCACATCATCCAGATACTGATTTGACTTGCGGATATTTTCTACTCTTTGCCGTACTTCATCATAATCGCGATGTACCATACGATCCGTGATAATGGCATAGGATATAAAAATAATCGACACCACAGCATATACCAGGAGGTACTCTCTCTTAAACATTGTGGCCAGACCTTTTTTCAGGCTGAAACCCTTATTTGTAGTTTGGTTATCCATGAAAAAAATAATTCAGCAATGGAAGATTAATTTTGGTCAAAATTTACACATAATCGAATAAAATGCATAATAATCTATTCGTGTGGCGAAACATTGTGGTGATTTATCGATAAAAAACAAAAAAAGCCGGATAAACCGGCTCTCTTACTGCAGTTTGAATTGGATGGGCAACACCATCCTGACTCTCACAGGATTACCTCTTTGTTTGCCCGGCTCCCATTCAGGGGCATCCTCAATTAGACGAACCACTTCCTGATCGCAACCATAGCCAATCCCTTTTAAAATTTTTATATCCCTCATTTTGCCATCGGTATCAACCACAAACTGAACAAAAACCTTCCCTTCCACATTGTGCTTTCTTGCTAATTTCGGGTATCTCAGGTTTTCCTGAACATATTTTAGGAAACCAATTTGACCTTCTTTACCAAATGAAGGCATATGTTCGGCGAAGACAACAATCTCTACATTCTCATCTTTCGGAGGCGGCTCAAATTCGATGTCGGGCCCGGAATAGTCATCCAGGGGATCCGGTATCGAAAAACCAATAACCTCAATAGGTTCATCTTTAGGCGCCTCAATTAATTTAAAGTTTTCCACCTTTGGCTTCGGTGGTTCGGGCGGTTTTATTTCTGTGGGCTTAATGTCAATAAGCTCATCCTCAATCATTGGAGGCGCTAAATCAACCACCGATGGCCTTGAAATCGTTTTCCACTCGAAAGCCGTCACTACAATGGCCAGGCTCAACACCAGGCCGACATTAAAAAACAACCCTTGCTTTTTGTGCAAGTTATTGCCACTCATTTTGTCATTCATGTTCGAATTAATTTAAGTTATACCATAAAATGAGTGGGGCCCCTTATAAGATTGTTCGGATTTTTCAGGCTTACTGCGCTGATCTTTTTTTGATGGCTCATTATACATCGTGCTTATTAGGAAAGCCAGCATGATCAGAATCAGTAAGATCAACAACAACCAAATGGTAGATTTTCTACGGGCCGACTGATGTTTGCGCAATAATCCGTCGTAATTTTTGTGCCGCGAGATCCTTCCTTTGGCAAATTGTCCTCTCCGAAACCTTATATCGTATTTAGTCATGACTTTTATACTCCTCGTAGTATTTTTTCAATTTTTCCAGTGCTCTGTACAGCTTCATTTTTATACTTCCTTCGCTCTTATCCAGAATAAATGCCATCTCAGAGAATGATTTATCTTCAAAAAACCGCAGCTCGATAATTTCCACTTCCAGGTCTTTCAGCTTTTTCAAAGCTTTTAAAAGAGGTTTACTGAAATCCTGAGTTTCCGGTAAGCTATCCTCCACTGCTAACGCTTTTATTTCCTCACCATCCAGGCTCAACACCCGCTTTTTAAACGATAGCCTGTAAAAAGCCTTTACTTCATTATCAGCAATCCGGTAAAGCCACGCGGAAAAGGGAACTCCTTTAAAACTGTACTTGTCCAGCTTTTTTAATGCCTTTAAGAAAGTTTGTGAGGTTAAATCGGCCGTAACTTCCTCGTTTTCCGTTCTTCGGTAAATAAATCTGAAAATCCTGTCAAAGTACTTATCGTAAAGCGGCCTAAAGGCATTTACATCTTTTCTGGCTGCTTCCACCTGCTGCCATTCCTCTTTTATCAGGTCTTCTGTTATGTGATGGTTTGCCTCGATAGCACTGCTTTTTGAACTCATAATGAAGCAATTTGGAATAAAGTAATACTATCATCCGATAAAAGT
>DNTA01000070.1 GCA_003500135.1 Cytophagales bacterium
CTTGACAAAGTAGGATTAAACCTTTTTACCATTTCTTAATCAAAGTAGAAAATAGAAAAGTTGGGCGATCAGGATATACTCGATAAGCTTAAAAACCCGGAATCAAGGAATTACGGATTTAACTTATTGGTTAGGGAATACCAACAGCGAATCTATTGGCATATACGTAAAATGGTAATAGATCATGATGATGCCGATGACCTGGTTCAGGATGTATTTGTAAAAGTTTGGAATAACCTGGACAAATTCCGTGCAGAATCGGGTTTGTATACCTGGGTTTACCGGATAGCTACTAACGAATGTCTGAACTTTTTACGTAAAAAAAGACAAAAATTCTTCATCCCCATTCAGGATATAACGGGAGAACTGAGCCAAAAACTGGAAAGCGATGCGTATATTGATGGAGATGAGGTTCAATTAAAATTACAGAAAGCATTATTGACACTACCTGATAAACAAAGACTGGTATTCAATATGAAGTATTTTGATGAGATGAAATATGAAGACATTGCCAAAATAACAGGCAGTTCTGTTGGCGGCCTAAAAGCCAGCTATCATCATGCAGTGAAAAAAATTGAAAGTTTTTTATCGCCAGATTAAACCTTAAACCCGTAATGGGGTCAAATTGTAAAAAGGGATAGAAATGAAACTGGAAGACATACAAAAAAAGAATATTTACAAAGTACCTGACGACTACTTTGATAAACTTCCGGGCATAATCCAATCAAAAGTCCAGAAAGAAAAGCTGGAATATACATCCTGGTGGCAAGTATTGCGCAGACCTGCATTTGCCTATGCCATACCTGCAATGGTAGTGATTTTGACTGCAGCTTATGTCTTTCTAATTCGACCGGATAATACCTTGCAGCAGGAAGATATATTGGCAAGTGTGAGCACCGAAGACCTAATCGCTTATGTTGAAATGAGCGATATGACAACCGATGAAATTCTTGAAGAAATAGATATTGAATCCGTTAATGTGGACGATCTTTTCCTTGAGGAAATACATCTGATATCAGATGACGATTTAACGAATGAACAGGTACAGGAGTACCTACTTGAATTGGAAACAAACGATCTTTTATTTCAATAATGGGATTATGAAAAAGTTATTAGATATATTTTGGGTATTGATGTTCCTGGGAATAGCGGCCCAGGCACAGAACAAAGAAGCCCTAAACAAAATTGAAAGTGCCCGCATAGCGCTCATAACCGAAAGGCTCGAACTGTCTCCTGAGCAGGCAGAAAAATTCTGGCCAATTTATCGGGAATATTCCAACAAAAGAAGAGAAGCGAAAAGGGAATTGATGGAGGCCCGACGTGGCATTGACACTGAAAATATGACAGATGAACAAGGGAAAAACCTTATGGAGCTCAATTTAAGGGTTAAGGAACGTATGCTTTCCCTTGAAAAAGAATACAATCAAAAAATGCTTGACGTGATATCCTCATCGCAAATAGCTGCGCTGCGAAGAGCAGAAACGGATTTTAACCGGATGCTATTGAAAAGAATACAACAAAGACAACAAAACCAACAAAGGCGCGACCTTATGCGGGAAAGAAGACAAGAGCTTTACCAGCAAAGAAATAATTGATCAGGAAATATCGTAATACCATTTTTTACTTGCTGCTAGCGGCAAGTTTTTTTGCGTTTATACCTTTGAAAGCGCAAGATACAGACTCCTTATTGCTTAACGATGATGTCAGTTTAGAGTTAATCGAAGAATACCTTGCTTTTGACTCACTACTTCTCGCTGAAATGACATCCGACACCAGCTCATTCAATGACATCCTGGAATCGCTTATCCGGTCAGCAGAAATGCCCGCTAATTTGATGTTGCGACTGGGGTACACGAGCAACATTGTGAATGCCGGAAGGGATTTCGGTTTTCAGCAACATGGCTTTTCAACCGGTCTGTCATATTATCATAAAAATGGCTTCTTCGCCGATATTTACAGTTACTGGAACAGCAACTACGATCCAAGCTTTAACTCCGTCACCGCCAGCCTGGGCTATATGCATTTCGTGAAAAACTGGACATTTTCAGCCAATTATGATCATATTTTTTATAACAAAACCTTTGAGGAAGGGCTTGAAATACAGTATCCTTTCAATAATATTCTGAATGCCTCTGTATTTTACGACGTATGGAAGCTCTCTATCGGACTCGACTATTCATACTTATTTGGCAATCAACAGGCACATCGCATCAGGCCTACCCTGATGGGTAGCTTTAATGTCTTAAAAAGGCCCAGTCACAGGATCACCATTTCCCCTTTTGCTAATCTTTTACTGGGAGATGCCAGCATTGTGTTTTCAGAACAGAGATATACCTACCGGCAATTAATCCAACAAATTGGCTGGGGACGATTCTTAATATTGTATAGGAATAATCCTGAATTAATCAACGAAATCATTTTTGAAGAATATGGACAAAATAGTTTTGGCCTGATGAATTATGCTTTTACGCTGCCTGTCAATTACTATGCCGGATCCTGGGCGATATCATTAAGCTATACTTTAAATTTTCCCGTTGCTTTGCCCGGTGAGAACATAAATACAGAGAGCAATAGTTTTCTTGGTGCATCGATCTGCTATACCATATCCTTTTAACCTTTCTTGGCTTTTTTCGCTACTTTTGGCACAACATAGTATTGTGAAATTGTTATACAATAAATGCAACACTTTACACTTCTTGAAATAAATCAGCTCGTAAAAGAGACCCTCGGCGCCCAATTGGAACCAAGTTATTGGGTCATTGCCGAAATAGGTGAAATGCGTTTAAACCAGAAGGGGCATTGCTACTTAGAGCTAATACAAAAAGAAGAGGAAAGGATCGTAGCAAAAAGCAGGGCTACTATTTGGTCTTACACCTATCGAAATTTATCTGCCTGGTTTGAAAATATGACCGGAGAACGTCTAAGGGTAGGCATCACCGTCTTAATTAATGTAACTATTCAGTACCATGAAGTATTTGGGTTAAGCTTTAACATTAAAGATGTAGATGCAAGTTTCACATTGGGCGAAAGAGCCAAAAAAAGGCAGATTGTAATTAATCAATTGGTGGATGATGGGGTATTTGATATGAATAAAATGCTTGATCTGCCACTTGTGCCTCAGCATATCGCCATAATCAGCGCCCCAACTGCAGCGGGCTATGGTGATTTCATGCATCAATTGGAGCAAAATGACCGGGGCTATAATCTCCACACCGAATTGTTCAATGCCATAATGCAAGGTGAACAGGCCGAAGATTCCATTATTAAAGCGCTCATGAAAATCAATGACATGTCGCACCGCTTTGATTTGGTAGTACTAATCAGAGGTGGCGGGGCCTCCTCAGATCTTGATTGTTTCGACAGCTATGAGCTGTGCAGTCATATTGCCCAATTTCCATTGCCCATTGTTACAGGAATTGGTCACGAAAGGGATGAAACCATTGCTGATTTGGTGGCGCACACGCGTATGAAAACACCTACCGCAGTATCTGAGTTCATCTTACAAGGTATTAGGGCTTTCGAAGAAAGATTAGAAGCCACTTTCCAGAATCTGGCCTGGTATGCCGACAAACACATGGAAGTTGAGCGACGAGCCCTGGAACAAAAAGCATGGATGATCAATAAAACTGTACAAAAAATAGCGCTTAATGAATGGCGAAAATTAGATAGCCTCATATCTAGCCTGACCAACACATCGAGAAATGTATTGGCGAAGAGAGAAGAACAACTAAATAAATACATTGAAAGAATTCAATCGGTGACTAAAAATGAATTGGATAATATCAGCCGTACCATTGAAAATTATCATCATTACCTTGGAAGCTTAGATCCGAAGCAGGTTTTAAAAAGAGGGTATTCAATTACCACTTTGAATGGCAAAAAAGTAACATCAGATACCCCACTTGATGCAGGAATGACGATTCAAACGCATTTAGTTGATCGAACCATAGAAAGTGATATCACCAAGATTGATAACAAAAATTGACATCCTGAATATTTTTAATAGAGACACAATGAAAAAAGGATTTAGTTATACAAAAGCAATTGAGGAATTGGAGCAAATCATGACTAAAATAGAAGAAGGCAATGCCAGTATTGATGAGTTACATGATCTTGTAGACCGGGCTGCCAAGCTCATTTCTCAATGTAAAACTGAGCTGAAAGGAACGACTCAAAAAATTGAAAAGACTTTAGATGACCTTCAGGAGTAAAAAGGCATTAAATTTGTTGAATAATTATCATGCGCTTTAGTCTCAGACATATCATATGCGTGGTTGCATTAATATTCATTGGCTTGCCATTAAATGCTCAGATATCACCAATGAGTTTTGAAAAGCGACGCAATGTAGTTCTGAACGGTGGTTTTGAACAAGGTCGCCAATTCTGGACACTTTGGAAAGAAGGATATGTTCAGGCAAAATTCACAACCGGCAAAGTAGAAAATGATTCTACGTTAAGTGCAGAAATTAAAATCAACCAGATAGACACCACCCGGCATGCTGTACTCATGCTCTTCCAAAACATGAGCATATACGAAGATAAAATCTACAAAATTTCTTTTCATGCAGAAGTTCAGAACCGGAAGGGAATAGCCATAGGATTTCTTGGTGATACGAGTATTTATTCACAAAATCAATTAATCCTATACCCTGAAAAGCGTCACTATGGACCATTTTATTTCCAAAGCAACATTGAAGATGAACTCTCCGGAAAATTTGCAATATGGGTTGACCAGGACACCGTTGATATCGTGTTTGACGACATAGTCGCCGTTGAACACAATTTAAGGGACTTCGACCTTGAAGTCATCCCTAAGAATGATATTTCAATTTATTCCCCAACAAACCCAAATGCGCTTAAATTGATATTTTCAGAAAACAGGCTTACCGGCCCTGAAATCGAAGAAAAACCAGATTTTTTCGTTGAATTTGGAAGAATAAATGAAGAACAAAAACTACCTGTTGAACTGAAAGACGATATAAGCGATCCTAAACGAAAAAATGTGGAAAAAGGAATGTATATCATCAATTTAAATGAACAAAATAACCCTTCCAATAATAGGTCGAATACGGATTAATTTTTGATTTAGAGGATCCTGGAAAATTTCTTTTTTTAACTTCTTATCTTTGAACTGTATTATACATAACATCTTTATGGCTAAAGACAAAAAGGAATTCTCAAACAAAATACACATCAAAAACCGCAAAGCGGGATTTGAATACCAGTTTTTGAATAAATATATTGCTGGAATTACTTTGAAGGGGACTGAAATAAAATCGATCCGACAGGGTAAAGCCAGCTTGCAACAAGCCTATTGTTTCGTACATAAGGGTGAGATTTTTGTTAAGGACATGCATATCTCACCTTACGAGCAGGCGAGCCATTTCAACCATGAACCCACCCGGCAAAGAAAATTGCTATTAAGCAAAAAAGAAATAGGAAAAATTGACAGTAAACTGAAGGAAAAGGGCCTTACACTCATTCCTACCCGACTGTTTATCAATGACAGGGGTTGGGCGAAACTTGAAATTGCACTGGCTAAGGGTAAAAAGCTACATGATAAGCGACAGGATATCAAAGACAAAGATTTAAAACGTGAAATGTCTCGTACAAAAATATGAGTGAAATAATGGGGTATGGTGTTTGCCGGCTTAGTGTTGTACCGGTAAGAAGAGAGGCCAGGGACCAGTCAGAAATGATCACACAGTTGCTATTTGGAGACCATTACAAAGTATTAGATGAATCCAACGACCATAAATGGCTCCAAATTAGGGTGTATTTTGATGGTTATGAAGGCTGGATCGATCAACTTCAACACAAGGGGATTGAAAAGGACTATTTCGATCAAATTAATAAACTTGACCTAAAAATATCTACTGAAATCACAGCGGGGATTTTATATAAGAAAAAACTGGTACATATCGTTCTCGGGAGTGTTCTGCCAATCTCATCAACTGAGCTTTTTGATCTACAGGAGCAGTTTGCCTTCAATGGCGATTCGAAAAACCTGGGGCTCAAATACCATTTTGAACAGATGAAGCAAGTAGCGCTCCAATACCTTCATGTGCCTTATTTATGGGGTGGAAAAACACCTTTTGGAATAGATTGTTCGGGTTTTACACAACAAGTTTTTAGAATTTCAGGTTATAAACTGAAACGAGATGCCTGCGAACAATTTACACAAGGAGAGAAAGTGCCTGACCTGGATATGGCAAACCCGGGAGACCTTGTTTTTTTTAAAAATAAGGAAGGGAAAATAAATCATGTAGGCATATTATTGGAAGATTCTAAAATTATTCATGCTTCTGGGAAAGTTAGGTTAGATTTTTTAGATGAAAAGGGTATATTTAATGAAGAATTAGGTAAATACACCCACGATTTAATTGGGTTAAGAAGAATATTATCAGGATGAACGGAAGAGTATTGGTATTAAACCTGGATTTCAATCCAATATCAATATGCACGGTACAACGTGCCTTCCTACTGGTATATCTAAACAAAGCAGAACTTGTCAAAGAAAAGGAAAACCAAGTAATCCATACGGTGACCAGGGAATACGTTATGCCCTCGGTCATCAAATTGAAGAAGTACATCAATATTCCTTATCGCAGTGTTTTGCTATCGAGAGAAAATATTTTTAAACGCGACAGTTATACCTGTCAATATTGTGGCTCTCCCAAAGACCTTACCATGGATCATGTTATTCCCAAATCGCGCGGTGGAAAAACCACTTGGGACAACCTGATTACTGCTTGTAAAAGATGCAATGCCAAAAAAGGCGATGTTACCCCTCGCGATGCTGGCTTATCTTTAAACTATAAACCCTTCAGGCCATCGTATATCATGTTCTTAAGGGAATTTTCAGGGTACAACTACAAAGAATGGAAGCCTTACCTGGGTACAAAAACCAAAGAAATATATAGCTATAAAGCTGTTTGAGATATCTGCAAAAAGGTTTTAAGGTCATTCAATTATGGTTTAATGCCGTTTAGTTAAG
>DNTA01000223.1 GCA_003500135.1 Cytophagales bacterium
ACGAAGGAGGATTTGTTCAACTGAATGTATAATGCTGCCGTAGGGCTATCAACTACCGATCCTGCCCCTAAAATCATATTAGGCAGCTCTTGTAGGGCAAATTTATTTAACTCGCCAAATACCTCATGGGCAAAATCGCCACGATTTGTGAACTCAAAAACGCGAACCCCTCCATCATAACACGCCTTGAGTACTTTCTTGGCAACTTCCAAATCCTTATGGTAAAACACGGGCGCCATGCCGGTTTCATACATCTGTGTTGCTACGGTTAATCTGCTATACTTTGCCATAATCATTCTTTTATCTTGATACTCTTCCCGATGCATCACCCTGCATTAGTTTTTCTACTTCTTCAATTGTGACCAGGTTGGCATCTCCATGTATAGTATGTTTCAGGCACGATGCCGCTACTGCAAAATCAAGCGCCTTCTGGTCGTCCTGATAATGGATCAATCCGTAAATGAGGCCGCCCATAAAAGAGTCGCCACCGCCAACACGGTCAACGATGTGCGTAATTTGATAGGTAGGGGCATGAAATAGTTTTTTGCCATCGTGCAGCACACCCGACCAGGTGTTGTGGCTGGCACTAATTGACCCCCTGAGGGTTGTAATGATCTTCCTGGCCCGCGGAAATCTTTTCATCATTTGTTGACATACCGACAAATAGGCATCTGCCTCCATTGTATCTCCTTTGGTGATGTCCACATTTTCGGGGTGGATGCCAAAGTGGGCGGCGGCATCTTCCTCATTGCCCAAAATGATATCAGTACCGGCTACCAGTGGCTCCATAATCCCCTCCGATTGTTTCCCGTATTTCCAAAGCTTTTTTCGGTAGTTCAGGTCGCATGAAACGGTTATGCCCATTTTATTGGCCACCTCGATCGCTTCTTTGCAGGCATCGGCAGCTCCTTGTGAAATAGCCGGAGTAATGCCCGTCCAGTGAAACCATTGCGCACTGCCAAATACTTTTTCCCAATCGACCATGCCGGGTTGGATATCTGACATAGCGGAATGCGCCCGGTCATACACGACCTTGCTGCCGCGGCTGACGGCCCCGGTTTCCAAAAAATAGATGCCCAGCCGCTCGCCACCATACAGTACGTGCGCGGTACCCACATTTCTTTTGCGCATTTCCATTATTGCACAAGCGCCAATATCGTTCTGCGGTACGCGGGTTACAAATTCTACGGGAAGGCCATAGTTGGCCAGCGAAACGGCGACATTGGATTCACCGCCGCCGTATACAACCTCGAATTGGTTGGCCTGAGAAAACCGCTGGTAGCCCGGCGGTGCAAGCCGTAGCATGATCTCTCCAAATGTGACAATATTTTTCATGGTTTATTCTGGTTTATTCATTGAAATCAAAGTACTCCCTGGCGTTGAAATAGGATATATCGGCAATAATCTTCCCGATCCAATCCATGTCCTCTGGTAATTCCCCTCTTTCGATATCCTGCCCGAAAAGGTTGCACAAAACACGACGGAAATACTCGTGGCGCGGATATGACAAAAAGCTTCTTGAATCAGTGAGCATACCAATGAAACAGCTGATCAATCCCATATTGGAGAGGGCATTCATTTGCCGTTTCATCCCATCTTTTTGATCGAGAAACCACCACCCCGAACCAAACTGGACCTTACCTTTGATCGATCCGTCGTTGTAGTTGCCTACCATGGTAGCAAAAACTTCGTTGTCGGCAGGGTTCAGATTGTACAGAATGGTTTTAGGTAGATGATTGCTGCTGTCGAGCCGGTTGAAAAAGCGTGACAAATTTTGAGCCTGGGGGAAATCGCCAATGGAGTCGAAACCGGTGTCCGGACCGATCTCACGTATCATCCGGTCGTTGTTATTTCGCAGTGCGCCGAGGTGAAATTGTTGCGCCCAACCATATTTATGATACAGGGTTGATAATTGGTGCAGCACGGCTGCCTGGTAAGCAGCCTCTTCTTCAGGCGAAAGCTTTGATCCATTCAGGGCCTTTCCAAAAGTCTGGTTGACATCATTCAATCGAAAATCTGCTCCGAAAATATTTTGCAGGCCATGATCAGAAAGGCGGCAACCGTTTTGATGGAAGAACTCCACTCTTTTTTCCAGTGCCGTAAAGAGGCCATCAAGATCATTGATCTCCGTTTTGGCTTTTACCGACAGATTGTCAATGTAACTAGTGAATTCACCAGAGCCAATGGAAAAAACTTTATCAGGCCTGAAAGTCGGACGAACACTTATTTCGAAGTCATCATTTTGCATAGCCATATGATGCTGAAGATCATCGGTCGGGTCATCTGTAGTACAAACGACCTCAACATTCATGTTGCGCATCATGCCCTGGGTACTTAAATCCGGGTGTTGAAGCATTTCCATTGTCTTGTCAAAAACCTGACCGGAAGTGTCAGGGTTTAAAGGCTGGTCTATTCCAAAATAGCGATAGAGTTCAAGATGTGTCCAGTGGTATAAAGGGTTTCGTAATGTGTAAGGGACCGTAAGGGCCCATTTTTCAAACTTCTCACGGTCTGAGGCGCTACCTGTAATGTATTTTTCTTCGATACCCAAAGTGCGCATGGCCCTCCACTTGTAATGATCGCCGTTAATCCAGACCTGGGTTATGTTGTCAAAACGCTTATTGGTCGCTATTTCATCGGGAGGAAGGTGGCAATGATAATCGATGATGGGTTGGTTTTTCGCATAATCGTGATAAAGCCTTTGGGAAAACTTGTTGGTGAGTAGGAAATCTTCGTGTATGATGCTTTTCATATTACTGGGATCAATCGGTTGCACAAAATTTTAGGTTTTTGACCTTTTTGATGACTGTCTGATCATCAGTTCGGGTTTTAGATAAATCTTCTGAGCAATATCTGACATGGTATCCCCATTGATCTGTTCCATTAATAATTTGGCGGCAATGTGCCCCATTTTATTGCTGTTTTGATCAACCGAGGAAAGTGATGGGTCAAGATATTGCGTAAAAGGCTCGTTGCTGAAGCCCACAATGCCAAATTCGTCAGGTACGCTTATATTTTGTTCCTTTAAAACCTGTAAGGCGCCGAGTGCCGAAAAGTCACTGGAAGAGAAAAGGGCATCGGGTCTTTGCTTTCCTTTCAACAAACGGCAAATACCTTTCCGGCCCTCAGAAACCTGGCTGTTCATTTCAATTATCCACTTTTTATTGATAGGTAATTTATAATCTTCCAGGGCGCTTTGATAGCCCCGGAGTCGCTCTTTGTAAATACTGATTTTTTCCGGTCCTGTGAAATGGGCAATGCGCGTATAGCCCTGCCGGATCAGATGCTCAACAGCTTTGTAAGCGCCCAGAAAATCATCAATCACTACTGAGCAATTGTCGAGGGAGTTGATCAGTCTGTCAAATAATACAACTGAAATACCCTTATCCTGTAAGGCCTTCAGGTGATCAAAATTAGTTGATTCTTTGGCTGCTGATATGATCATACCTGATACGCGGGCATTTAGTAAGGTTTGTATACTTTGTATTTCATCTTCCAGCTTTTCATGGGTCTGGCAAATGGTAACATGAAAGCCGGCTTTTTTGGTTTCTTCTTCTACTCCCCTGATGACCGAAGCAAAAAAACTCCGGTCAATAAAAGGTACAATGATCCCGATCGTATTGGATTTACCCCTGCGCAGCGCGGAGGCCAGTGTGTTGGGTTCGTACCCAAATTTCCTGGCGGTCTCAAAAACCTTTTTTTTTGTTTTTTCGCTTATGCGTGGATGATCATTTAAGGCACGGGAAACGGTAGAGGCCGTAACGTCGAGTTCCCTGGCCAGATCATGGATGGTATACTTCTTTTTGATCATCTGCACAGTTGTTGAGTTTGCTGCACAATGTCAGAGTTTCAGGCATTGTGAAATTTTGTGTAAACGATTGCACCAATTTAAAAGAATGTGTGTAAAACGAAAATAAATGAAAGGAAATTGCCCCGGGTTGATGGGTTTTGGACGGAGCGGAAAGCAATAAAAAACCGGATGGTAAGTACCACCCGGCTTTTAACCTATCAGACCAGGATATGTATTTAGAGAGTCGGTAATATTACGCGGTTCAACTCGTGGATCACGCCGTTGGTGGCCTGTATATTCAGCGCACTGGTTTCCAGAGGGGCTACCCTGCCATTTTCATCGACGATAGATGGAGCACCGCTAAGATCGAAGGTTATAGTTCCTCCATTCAAAGCATTCACCATGAGGCCATCTGAAAGGTCACTGGAGAACACCCTGCCATCCACAACGTGGTACAGCAATACGTTTGTGAGTATGTCTACCGGAATATCATCGAGACTGGCAAATCCCAATTCTCCCAACAGATCTATAAAGGCGTCGTTGTTAGGAGCAAAAACATTATAATTGACATCATCAGTGAAAGCGCCTACCAGATCAGCCTTGATCAGGGCATCTCTCAGAATGCTAAATCGATCGGTACCTACCTCAATATCAACAATGCTATTTGTAGGGGGTAACAGCACACGGTCGATAACATGGATCACACCGTTGAGGGCACGAAGGTCAGCCCGGATCACCTCAGATTCATTGATAAAAATGCCATTGTTGAAGCTTACTTCTACTGCAGCTCCGTGAAGGGTAGGCACAAAACCTTCGGTTAGATCTCTTGAGAAAACTTTTCCATCTACGACATGATATAATAATATTTTGTCCAGATCAGGTACCCGCCCTACATTCCATGGATATATACCCAATGAGGCGAAGGCAGCATCGGTTGGTGCAAACACAGTAAGTTTGTTTCTTACTACTGAGTTGAACAAATCTGTCTTTTTAAGCGCAACAAATAGGGTAAAGAAAGTAGGAATACGTCGTGCTCTATACCTCTTTCTATGTTTCCGCGCTTCTTCCAGACTACTGAAGCCCTCCAGAGGGTCAGTAATAGGGTAGCTCAATTCTTCATTAAAATTTTCAAGGGTTGTGGGGATGTCCTGTAAATCAGGCTTTGGGGCAACAACATCTTCCCGTTGGTTACATGCAGTAAAAACGAATGTGAATATTAATACCGCGACAGTACATGGGATAACTTTTTCATAGTTATAAGTTTTGGTTGAACATGAATGAAATGTATCAACAAAACCTGCAAACGTTTTCGGGGTTAGCGTTAGGGATCGAATTTCACTCTGAATTGTTAAATGAGAGGAGCGAATTGTAGAAACAGCAGTGCAGTTTTCAGATTGCACATGCTGTGATTAAATACGAAGGATTCATGCAATTTTGAAAACAATTTGTAAATTCATTGGTAAATTATTTTAATAAAAACTATTAACCACGCAATATGAAATTTTATACCCTTCTGTTTTCCTTTCTTCTGTTTTCTACGGTTCTCAATGCTCAAATCGATAGTCTGGTCGCCAAAAACGGTGACGTTATCATTGGGGAGATCAAGTCGCTTGAAAGAGGCGTTATTATCATGGAAACCGATTACAGCGATAGTGATTTTAAGATCGAATGGGATGGTGTGGCCCGCATCTATACCCAAACGCTTTTTATAATAAATACCTCTGATGGCAAGAAGTACAATGGAAGTATCCAAAGCGCCTCTGATGAAAATATTCAACTCAACACGTTTGAGTATGGCGTTATCACAACAAACAAGAACAATTTAGTGTATCTCAAAAACTTTGACCAGGGTTTTTGGAGTCGATTGAGTGTTTCAATCGATCTGGGTTTTTCATTGACGAGGGCCCAGGACCTGAGGCAGTATAGTATGAGAGCAAATGCTGGTTATCTAACCAAAAGCTGGCAGTTGCTGGCGAATTACAACTGGGTTCGCTCAACTCAGGCTGAAACAGACGACATTAAAAGAACCGACGCTTCAGTGAGTTTCCGGTATTTCCTGGCGAAAAGCTGGAACGCATTCAGTGAACTGAATACCCTTTCCAATACCGAGCAACAACTGGATTTGCGTTCAACCCTAACGGTAGGTATTGGTAAATTTATATTTCATACCAATAGAACGTACTGGAACTTTGGTGTAGGAATTACTGGTAACAATGAGTTTTATTTCGAGTCACAAGATGACCGAAGGAGTTTGGAGGGATTAATTGGAACTGAACTCAATTTGTTTGACATAGGGGATTTGAGTTTGCTCAGTTCGCTATCGGTCTTTCCCAGCATCACTGAAACCGGACGTTTGCGTACCGACTTCAAATTCGATCTTAAGTACGATCTGCCAAAGGATTTTTATATTAAAACGGGGCTTACGCTGAATTACGATAACCAACCGGTAGAAGGCACTCCGGAATCGGATTATGTATTTCAAACCAGTTTTGGATGGGAATTGTAAGATCTAGAAATTAAGCGTCAGCTGAATGCTTTCATTTTTTTCAATGAAGTTCGATAAGCTAAGGCCAAGCAGTCGAATACCACGCTGATCCATTTCCGTTTCATCAAACAGTTCCCTCGCCATTTGTCTGATCTTTTCAGCATCCAACCATTGGTTTACCAGTGTTCGGCTGCGGGTGATCGTCTGGAAATCGCCGTACCTCAGTTTAAGGGTTAGGGTACGTGCCCTGACCGGTAATCTTTTCAAATCCTCCTCCAGCAGTTCAGCGATATACATCAGCCGCTCCAGCTGTTTGTCGCGGCCATAAATGTCCTCATCGAAGGTGCGTTCATTGCCCATCGACTTTCGCTTACGATCGGGCTTTACTTCCCGGTCGTCAATACCCCGGCAGATATGGTAATAGTAGTGGCCAACTTTCCCAAAAATGTGTGTCAGTGAGGCCAAATCATATTTTTTCAAATCTTTGCCCCTGAAAATACCCATGCGGTGCATTTTCTCCGCCGTTTTTTTACCAATACCATGAAACCGACCAATGGCCAGTTTTTCGACAAAGTCCGGCCCCTGATCGGGAGTGATCACATATAAGCCATCGGGCTTATCCATATCGCTGGCGGTTTTGGCGAGGAATTTATTGTAAGAAACCCCGGCAGAGGCTGTGAGGCCTGTTTTTTCTTTGATTTTCTTCTTAATGTCCCTGGAGATCAAAGTAGCGGAGGGCAAGCCCGCTTTATTGTGCGTTACGTCGAGGTAGGCTTCGTCCAGTGATAGCGGCTCTACCAGATCGGTGTATTCCAAAAAAACCTCTCTTATCTCTTTCGACACAGCTTTGTACACATCGAACCGGGGCTTTACAAAAATGATATCAGGACATTGTGAATAGGCAATTTTGGAAGGCATGGCCGACTTCACTCCGTACTTTCTCGCTTCATAACTTGCCGCTGCTACCACCCCTCTTTCCCGGCTGCCACCCACGGCTACCGGTTTGCCCTGCAATTCGGGATTATCACGCTGCTCGATAGAAGCGTAAAACGCATCCATGTCTACATGAATGATTTTCCTGATATCGTCCGTACTGACTGAAGACATAATTTAAAATACGTAAATTATGTACTAATCCTTTTCAAAAAAAAATGAGGTGGATTAAAACTTTTTGGAACATGGCTGCATCCTCTTTATGTAAGCCATGAACTCCGGATGACAAAACTATTAAGAGATATCGCATTGGGCCATAGCCAGAGTATTATTGAAAAAGCCAGAAATGGCGATGATAAAGCATTTACCAAGTTGGTCGGACTTTGGTTCAAAAAGATATATAACTTCTGTCTGAAATATTTCGGCGATCATGACATGGCGATGGAAACGACACAGAAGACGTTTATCGCCCTTTACCAGAACCTGACGGAAATAAGGGATACCGAAAGGCTTAAATTCTGGCTTTACAAAGTAGCGCGAAACTATTGCTACGAAGAAGGGCGAAAGCAAAAGAAAACGGGTTTATTATCTATTTTTCAAAACCAGGAAGTAGAGCAAAAGCCTGACAGCTATTTTCACCCGGAAAGAAAATTACAAACCATGGAAAAAGAACAATGGGTCAGCAGCTTGTTGTTGACCCTTCCGGACGAACAGCGTACGGTAATCATCATGAAAGAATATGAAGACATGAAATTCAGGGAGATCGCCGAGGTGCTCGATATATCGGAAAACACCGTGAAGTCGCGGTTGTACTACGGGCTGAAAAGCTTGCGCAAACAAATAGAACAGAGTGGTTACGCATATAAGGAAGAGGTATGAAAAAGCAATTTGAAGAACACCATATAGTAGAATACCTGTACGGCGAAATGTCTCCGGCAGATAAAAAGGATTTTGAGGAGGCCATGACCCAAAATCCGGAATTGGAAAATGAGGTAAAAGCGATACAACAGGTCCGGGAAACCATTGGTGAAATGCCGGAGAAAGAGGTGGTGCCACCGGAAATACCTTATGCCCGTTTGGCCTTTAAAGATCAAAAGGCAACCCAAGGCTGGATAAAGCCTCTCCTGGCAGTGGCAGCTTCCATAGCCTTATTGCTGGTGGCCGGTATGTATGCTGAAATACATGTGCGCATAAACGATGCAGGTTGGTATGTGGGGTTTGGCAATCCGGCACCCAATGATTATGTGGCCAAAAGTGAAGTTGAGAATATCGTTAAAGAGGCCCTTCAAAAACAGCAGGCCAGTTTTTCACAGCAACTGACACAGACACGAGACTCGGTGCAAAGGATTTACGCTGCATTAGGGTCGTATGAAGGAGTAAACGCGGGTTCGATCAACCGTGAAATACCGGCGAAAGCGGTGAGTGAAAATGAATTGCGCCAACAAATGGCGAGTATGCAAAGCACCAATCGGGAGTTGTTGCAAAATTACCTTTCCGCAGTCAATGATCAGCAGCAGGCTTATTTGCAGGATGCCCTGACCCAGTTTTCGGACTATCTGCAGCAGCAACGCGAAGAAGATCTATTGATGATACAACGCAACCTGATCGACCTGAAGGCCTATCAGGACGCACAAAAACAGGAAACAAACCAGGTGTTGGCCGATATAATGCAAACGGTCAACCGGCAGGAATAAATTAAGGAAAACAAAAAACAGAAATACAATGAAAGCAATTGTAATGACCACAATAATCGGTCTGTTCGCAGCACCAGTATGGGCACAAATTGACGAGGGGCGCATGGAGCGCGACCTCGAAATATCCAAGAATATTCTTTCGACACTGTTAAAGGAGGAAGATGTAGGAATGATCAGCCGAAGAAGCATTAAAGCCAATTATATCGATGGATATGGCGTGATCTTCAAACTGCCCGGAAGTATCATGAGCTATGATTTTATGATCAATGCCCCCCGGGTTGGAACGGTAAGTAGCAACCGTTTCGAATTTAAAGATGGCAACAAAGTCATCATTATGGGCGATGATGAAGAATCCGAAGCGCTCAAGAAAAGGATCGAGGAAGAAATCGATCGTGATTATGATGTAGATGTCGTGATAGATGAAAAATATGAAGTAGAAATTGATGAGGAAAATGACGGCAAGGACGTAAAAGAAACGAGGGTAACCGTACATTCCGACAGGTCACAAAAGGGAAATAAAGATTCGGAAGCCTTACAAAATGCCCTGGTCACTTTCCTGGCAGATTATGCCGACCTGATCGGGCAGCTTAAACCCGATGATAAGATCACCGTGAAACAGGAGTCGGGGGAGGCGTCTTTTGTGTTTATTTGGAAAGATGACGAAGGAAATACCTCGGAAGAAAAAAATAATGGAGGCCTGTCTGTAACGGCTTCAAAAAAGGATATCAGTGATTTCCGATCGGGCAAAATAGACCGGAATACCTTTGAGGAGAGAGTGGAAATAGAAATGGACAAGCCAAAAGAAAAGATTGCCGAGCTCGATATTTTCGCTTCTACTTTCAGGCAGTTTTTTAGTCCGAGGTTTAGCAAAACTTACTTTACCAACCGAACCCCGGATTATGAACGCATAGAAGGGGTAGGGGTGATTTACGAGGCGCCCACCTACTCGTCTTACAAAGAAGATGAATTGTACTATCTACCGGCTTTGGGCGATGACCGTTTCAATGACGAAGAAAGGAAAGAAAAGGTGGAATCGTTGTATCCGCAATTCCAACAAGACCTGAAAGCATTCATAGTGGATTACGGGCGCACCATTCGCGGCCTTAAGGACGAAGAAAAACTGATCATGAAGATCAAAATGACCCGTTGCAATGCCTGTAACATACCGAAGTACCTTGAAGCCAGCGTTCCCATTTCGGTATTGATGAAATACGACCAGCAAAAAATATCGAGGGATATGGCCATGAACCAGGTGAGGTTGAAAGAGATTAATTAGTTAGATTGATTTGAAGAACACTAATCACCGGAAATTCAAGGTATTTCCCGCTCCTCAAACTCACAATCCAGACAGTACCGCAGGGATGCCAGGTTCTGACGATCGCGGTCCAACACCGACGTAATTGCCTATTGGTTAGGGGCTTTCAGGCAGTTACTTCGTTATTCATAATTTATTTTGATTAAAGCAAATAAATCTTTTTTCTGTAATTACAGAATAGTTATGTAGGATACAATTGTTGGATTATTTAATTATTCAGTTGATTTACAGGTAGTTGTACCGTTACTTTAGTTCCGTTATTGACCTGACTTTCAATCTGGACGGTTCCATTCATGGCTTCTACATGGGTTTTGATCAAGTACAAGCCCAATCCTTTTCCTGGTTTATCTATATTGAAGCGCTGGAAAGGGACAAAAAGTTTTGAATCCAGTTTCTTTTGGTCAAAGCCCATTCCATTATCTTTGACAATAATGCAATGCTCTTCTTCTTTAGCCCTTAACTGGATATCAATCCATGGTTTCCTGATTGGGGATTGATATTTAATGGAGTTAGAAATAATATTCGTTAAAATATTATCCAGATATGGCTTAATCGTTGTGATGCGGTCAGTATTGCTATTGATCTTCCATTTGATATGTTGGGTTTGTTTGGAGATGAGCCGTTCAATTATGTTTTTCACAAAAGGTTTGAATTCAATTTCTTCCTTCGGGATTTCTGATATCTTTTGCGCCTCGATGATTTTACCCATATCTTTAATGACTCCATCCAGGTCAGATGCCGCATTTGCGAGTTCCCCAATGATATGGATATTATCCCTGGAGGTACTTTTCTTATCAAATAAAGATGTAAGGCCCAGAATTCTTGCCACTGGTGCACGTAAATTATGAGCGGCAATATAGCTGAACTGTTCTAGCTGGAGGTATTGTTTATTTAAAGATTGGATTGATTTAGAAAGCGCTGCGGTTCGATAGGCAACTTCTGTTTCCAGTCTTTTATTGTGTTTTGCAATGATTTCCCTGCTTTCATAAAGCTCTTTATTTTGATTTTGCAGTAGTTTCGTTTGATCTCGAATCTTCTGCTGCTTAATATGGAGTTCCTGGTTTCGGTCTGAGATAATTTTGGTTCGTTGTGCTACCGTTTCTTCCAGGACTTTATTCTGGTTTTCAACGATTTCTAGATTTCTTTGCTGGATTTGGATTTTTTCTTCCTTCAGGGCGTTGTAGCGGTTTCCTATGATTAGCGAAAAAACTATGAGCTGCCAGCAAATGCTTAACTCAACGGAGTGGGTTTCAATAAATTCGTTGAAAAAATGACCACTAACCATAAACATATAAAGAATTCCGGTTATTAGCATCGGAAGCCAGGCAACTAAAGAAGAAGTCCCCAGACTGGATTTTTTAAAGATTAAGTAAAGGATACAATAAAGGATATAACCCAATACCAGTATACTCATTAAATAATATACGATCGCGCTGTTGGGGAAAATTTCCAAAACGAAAAGGATACATAAGAAGAATACCGGATAAGATAATTTTAGCATCCATTTATTCCATTGCCTAACCTCAAACAGGTTAATAATAAAAAGCAAAAGGCATGTAAAAAAAATCCCAACAGGCCAGTGTGAATTTCTCCAGAGTGCATCTTTGAGAAATCCATTACCATATCCTGTTCTGTAGATTACAAAAATTAAAGCGGATAGGATATATACGATATAGTAAAAGTACACCTTGTCGCGAATGGTAATCAGGAGCATTGCATTGTAGAGTAACATTGCCAGAATAATGCCAATGGCTCCAATAGAGAGTACCATCGAGTATTGATAGGTTTGGATGAAGGTGCGGTACGTTCCAATTTTTAATGGAACCCAAAAGGGTGTACTGATATTGTCATTTTTAATTTTTCCGTATATAGTAGTGGGGCCGGAGGCGTCGGGTAGTTGTATTAGATATCTAAGGGTTGAATTGTTCAGAGCTGTGGCTAATTCAGCATGCCCCGTTTTTTCCAAAAGTATAAGGCCGCCTTGTTGGTGCGGTACATAGAAAATTTCAATGTGGTCTAGCCATCGGTTATTGAGCCAAAGAAACAATTTTTCATCAATGAAACTAGTGTAGGTAAATCGAAACCAAACATTTTCATATTTACCATTAAATTTAGGCACACCAGTATATGCCCTAAAGCGTTGATCGAATTCCTTTATATTCTCCGGGGTGGCATTATTTGAACTA
This sequence comes from Cytophagales bacterium, assembly GCA_003500135.1. GTDB lineage: Bacteria > Bacteroidota > Bacteroidia > Cytophagales > Cyclobacteriaceae > UBA10427. Next base: position 12,404 of record DNTA01000223.1, read on the forward strand.
TCCACCCAAAACTGAACCGATTGGTTGAGGTCCTTAAGCTTGTGCTTGGAAGTTAATTTCACGGCGTCGGGTTGGGTAGTAATGCCATGTCCCCAAACCAAAAAAAATCCGTGGCTCCAAATCAAAAATAATAATACTATATTACCCATCATTAATTTCAATCACATCGTATAATCAAAAGTACGATTTCTCATTGGTATTTGGTGTGTGATGTAATATATTGTATTGTTAAGTCTAAATCAAGTTTTCTAAGACTTGTTGATAAGTGCCGGCATCGTCCGATATCCGATTGATTTTCTTTGCGCTTATTGCTTTCTTTTTTCGTAGGCGCTTTCATTTGCGGCTGGTAATATTTTTTCTGGTCTTGACAGATAAGCCCCAATATTTTTAATGTAATAGAGCCCCGCCATTACCTTTATGTTATGGGGGTTCTCAATGATGTCTTTTTTCATAGTACTACTGTTGGACCTAAAGCTATATTCATAGAAGTAATCTTGTAGGTCTGTCACGTATTGGTACACAGCCCTTAGCCATTCTTTCAGGTTCATGGCAACCCGGCGCACCTCGTGAAAGTTGCTTCCAACATTACCAGAAGGCTCTCGTTGTTATTACCCCAAGTTGTCCTTCAAGGGTTTGTCACCCGTCCATTGGGCTGTTTTGACTTTCGGCCCAGAAAAAATACGTCCTCTCATTAACTCCCCGGGTTCATTGGCGCTTGCCACGGGTGTTGCCTTTTCGCAAGGTCGTGTGACGCCTTTTGGTTTCTTTTAATGGCTACAGACACAAGCTGTTTCCGGGCGTTTTTACTACTTTGCGTTCTTTCAGCAAAACTTATTTCACTAATCGAACACCCGACTATGAACGCATAGAAGGCGTAGGGGTGATTTACTAGGCGCCCACCAACTCGTCTTACAAAGAAGATGAATTGTACTATCTGCCGGCTTTGGGCGATGACCGCTTCAATGACGAAGAAAAACTGATCATGAAGACCAAAATGACCCGTTGCAATGCCTGTAACATACCGAAATACCTCGAAGCCAGCGTTCCCATTTCGGTATTGATGAAATACGACCAGCAAAAAATATCGAGGGATAAGGCTATGGAAGGGGTAGTGTTAAAGGAGATGGAATAGTTAGGTTGATCAACATATGTTACATGAAATTGCACCTTACCTAAGGATTCCTGAGAAAGGTCTCTTTATGTTAATTAGTAGCCGTTTGAAATGACTATCTGTACTAGTTTTAATTGCCATAATTTTGTAGAAATTAAATTGATGGTTTTGAAAATTTTGATGTTTTCGCTTTTTTGATGGTAATAATGCTCATTTTAGATCTCGACAATACGATATATAACACCTCAACCATCAATCGCACAGTCTTCAGTCCTGTAATTGAGGTATTGAAAAAATACTACGGGAACAAATATAACGAGACTAAAGTCACTGAAGTTATTAGCGACTTTTGGACTAAACCGATAGACGTAGTATTAAAAACTCATTGTCCTCCGAAAAGCGTGGAAAACACAATATTTAAATGCCTTGAAAATATCCGTTCTGACGATCTAAAAATCAACCCTTATCCCGATTATGCTTATCTTAAAGGTATTCTACAACCCAAAGTATTGGTAACCTCAGGTTATGAAAGTTTCCAAAACGCAAAAATTATTGCATTGGGAATTGAAAAGGATTTTGTGGATGTCATTATCGATGATCCGAGAGCTTCTAACAGGCTATTTAAGTCGGGCATATTTGAAAAGATAATTGATACATATAATAAGATGCCAGAAGAATTTTGGATAATTGGTGATAATCCTGATTCCGAAATTCTTGCTGGTAGTAAATTAGGCATGAAAACGATTCAAAGAAAAACCAGGGAGTGCGAAGTTTCCATGCAAGCAGATTATGTTATTGAATCTTTTGTTGAGTTGGAAAGAATAATTGATAAAGAGTAGAATCCTAATCTACCGCAAGTTTAGCACAGCGTAACTTGTGGCTATTTATCTTTCAAGCTTACGGCTTGTGTTACTGAAATATTGAAATAACCCCACCCGATCAGGCGTCTCCCTAGGGTAGTCTGATCATTACATTGCCATAGCCAACCCAGAATTCCACAGTTCACTCTTTTTCCGATAATATCGCCCGCTGCGACCCAAAATGGAGGAGAACGTCCGCTCGGAGAGGATGGGGCAAGATAGGCAAAACATATTTCCAAAAACTTCATGAGCCTCCATCTGTTTTCTTTTCATCATCAGGCACAGGGCTGATGCCCTAATCAAAGTAGGTTGCAGGAACGAAGATCAATACCAGGCGATTATTGTTGCCAACGGAATTTTCAAAGTATTCCAAAAAGGCGGCAGAACAGGTGAATCGATTAAAAAGCACTATTCCGTTAGAAATAACTGTTTTTTACGTGTTTCATGTATCACCAACTTATTTTCCCTTTATTTCCGAATTGAGTGAAGACATCATCGAAAAAGAGAGGAAGCACGCTCAAAAGGAAATGAAGCATTTTTGCAAAAAGTAATTCCCCGATCGCGAGGTGCTACAAAAAGTGATATATGCCGGAGATTGCACTACTGCCAAACTGATATACGACTATGCCATTACCAACCGGATCGACCTGATTGTGATGGGAGCTAAAGGCAAAACCGATGACGATGAAATACTGATCGGCTCAGTGGCAGAAAAGCTGATCCAGACTGATAAAAATATTCCTGTTCTATTGGTCAGGTAGTTTATTGGTTTACTTTTCTTAAATGCTGGATTATCTTTTTGGTTTGTGAAGCTTTGCCATCAGGTTGGCCCTTCAGTGAGATGGCCATCCTTGGATCAAAATCGTAAATAAACGGCCTCTGTGCTATCCATCGATCATCAAAGTATTCTGGATTAATGAGCACATTCATCTCGGTAGGAGTTAAAGTGGAGGGCGCCAACATGGCTGCATAATTCGATCCCATCCATTTCATGCTTATTTTATGGCAACTGGGGTGCATGGGCTCCTTATTCCAGTTTTTTGATAGCCGGGCCCCTTTGACATCACTGTATGAAATGATTTCCTTATCAGGAATATCCACCACCTGTACGTATCGATTGCGTGGAAGAACTGTGGCATTGACAATCATTTCCGCTGCTGACAGTATGGTAGCTTGCGAGGCATATAAAATGGGGACTGGTTTATGATGCCATCTTCCCAGTACCCTGGTACCACCTATTCCGTCATAGCTGTCTTTGTACTGTTTTTTGGTAATGCGGTATATTTTCATGCAAAAACGCCGTGTTCTATGCGAAGCAATTGATCTTTTATGATTTGATGCCCCAGCGCCTCGTTAATGAATACTTCGAGAGGTGTACGGTCTTTGAATGAATTTTGACGGGTATGCATCCATTGAATAAAATCGCCGGTAATGTGGTCAAAGGTTTCTATGCCAAAATATACCAGGTCGAGCAACTGCTGTAAACGATAAAAGGCATTTTTGTCGAGCTTGGCCTTGCCCTTTATAATGCGCCACATGGTAGTATCGGTGATCCCAAGGCTTTCTGCCATAATGTAGCGATCAATACCCAGGAGGTCCATAAAAGCTTCAAGATTGAAATCATCAAGCTCGAGCTGTTGCAGCAGTTGCCTGTAGGTTTCCTCTGAGTGGATTTTTTGTTTTCCACTTTTTAAAACTTTCATAGCCGGGGCAACTACGTACAGGGCCTGAGGCTCCTGGATCATTACCTCATCATATTTTTGCTGTTGCATTGGTTCTACGCTTTGGTTTATCCTTACCTACGCAATATATTTCTTTTTGTTTCATTTGGAATGTTTATTGTTCATTTGAAATTTTAAGCCGAGCACACCCCTTTGAGCATGCTATTACGAGTTTTTAAAATGCGGCCACCTTTTAATAAGATTTCTCAAATTCACAAAATAGAAATTAATGTCTCCGAGAATGCATATGTAACTTATCCTGAGCAATTGTAAAAATTATTCGCGAACAGGGCGCTAAATTGAAATCGATTTATTTGGTGTGAAAATAGCCGAAAATCCGCCCAAGCCTGCTATTTGATTGTTATCAGATAAAAGGCTGTAATAGAAAGGCTGGTTCCACCAGCCTTTTTGTTCGGGGCGCTTTCCCAATTGAAACGTACGCGAAATATTAAACCCAATACGAATATCCCCTGCAAAGAAATCATCACGGGTTTCTGCAATAAATCCTTTCTCATTAATCACCCTGGCATTGGTAAAATGTAGCTGGAATACATGCCCGCCCGTTTCAATATCTACTCCAACCCCTACCGGTGCATAGGTTTGAAAGGACTCAAATTCATTAAATCGATAATAGTATTCTCCGTTTAAATGAACGCTGGGTGTGATTTTGAACCGAAATGCTGCTCCCAATGCAAATATATCATTGGGATCATTTGGTTCGGGCACATAGTTGAAATGTACCCAGCTAGGCGAAAGCTGAAAAGAAAAAACTGATCCGAATTTTCTGGCCAGGAGAATTTGATTGGTAAATGTAGTACGGTCGGAAGCTGTCAGTTCAGGACTTCCTGCTGGCGCTCTCAACGTTTCGTATGTCACAGCAGCCAAATATGTAATGCTTATGGGTATTTTTTCCTTTCCTTCTTTTTGGCGGATAATTCTGGCCTTTCCTAAAACATCATACGTCTTTTCAAATGATGACCTCCCAATTCCAGCCTGAAGCCATTCGGTAATACCATATTCCAATGCTAAACGGATGTTGGCCTCGTCGAGACCAAATAGCTGGTAACCCCCACCGCTTACCGGCCCGAAACGATGACTTATTAGGAATTCCAGCTCCTTTTTATTCAGTGTCTCCACAGAATGCCCGTTGACTACTCGATTGCCCTTGAAGGTACCATAAACGGTAAAAGTTTCCTGTTTCTGTTGACTTTCTGCAATGTCCAGTAAATCATCCTATGCGTAAAGCGCTTCAGATGCAAGGCACATTACAATCAAAACCGTACTAATTATCCTGATCATATACCCGGTATTTAAAACGAACCTTCACCTCCACTTCTTCTGCAATATTCTGCCACATAAGCTTTGGAATATCTATTTCATAGTCTTCTGGTCGAATCACAAAATCGCTTTTTAGTTCGATATACTTACCATCAAAATCAATCCATCCGGTAGCTTTTATTTCGCGCTCAACCCCATGGATGGTCATCATTCCGGTAGTTTCAATTTGTTGTTCGCCTTCAATTAGCTTAAAACCTTTGAATTTCCCTCTAAAAAAATGCTATTGGGAATTGTTCCGATTCCATGTATTTATCATTGAAGCGCTCTTTCATCAACGATTTTCGAAACTCAAACTTATTTATAGGAACAGAAAAGACCACCTCCCCGGTTTCGAAGTCAATCGCACTCACAGCACTACGATTAATCGCACGAATATCTTCAAGGGGCGCTGAAGAAAAGAAGGAAGTCTCACTTTCAAATGACACAAATCTCTGGCCAAAAGAAAGTATGGGGTATTGAAGTAGTAAAGTTAAAAATAAGCATGCTTTCATTGGTCATTAATTATCAGGCGCACCGTCGTCAACCCAACAGGCAATGGCATCAATACTGGCCTGATCTAAAGTAGCGTCCTTTGGCATTGCACCACTTTGAGTTTGACTTTTTATACTGTTGGCATTTGAAATTACGCTATTTGGTGTGCTTAAATTGGGAGATTGGGAGCCATTATGGCATCCACTAATAGCACAATTTGCATTAATTATAGGCATTATATTTCCTGCAAGTGAAACCGTTGTGGTTACTCTGGCACTACCTGAAAAAATACAGCCTTCGCTATCTCGTACTTTCACTTCATATTCTCCTGCTTGCAAATTGCCAAAAATATTATCCGATTGAAAATCACCATTGTCCAATGAATATTCATACCCCCTGATCCACCTTTTGCTGTAATTGATATCGCCCCGTTTCTGTCGCTGCAATCTGTTTGTACGATTGAAATATCAAAATTAAGATTCGAATCTACCGTATTGATCTGAACCGATTGACTGACCTCACAACCCAAAGCATCTGTAACGATTAATGTGTGCTGACCCGCACCAAGTCCAGTGATGTTTTTGTCATCAGTGGTTATACCTCCTATTTTATACTGATAAGGTGCGTTGCCTCCTGTAACTTCTACATTTACTGTCCCGTCGGTCTGGTTACAGCTCGCTTCAGATGTAATAGCTGATTGAATGGCCAGGCTACTATCCTGACAATTCACCGTTTCACCCGAATTATTGCAAGACTGATAGACCAACAGCATCGAAATAAAAATTATCGGCAGAAAAAATGTATATAGCTTTTCATTTTATATTGATTAGCGCTCATATTCAAAATTGCCTAAGCAACTATTCGACATACATAACCAAACTTCTGCCGTTCTATTAGAATTCTCCGGAACATTGTAATAAAACAAGTGAATTTACTTGATCTTTAATTGGCATTTGATGGTTTTACAAAATCCAGTGGCAGACTTCCTCAATTTTTTCATTTCGCATTTGATCCATTTTTTTGACCTCTCTTAAAAAGGCCCCCCAGTGCTTTGAAAGATCCTGGTCGTGCATAAAATCAATAACTTTATTTAGCTCAGCCTGTACGTTTTCGTGCAAATTAATGACTGCTTCTTTGTAGCGATCCAATACCTTCAGTTTTAGTTCCTTTGGCAGGGCCTGCACATTGTAAAAAAATGGCCTGTGCAATATATTGATCCTGAAGTCGTCGGCTGCAATCCATTTTTCACTGATCAGAAACTTATAGAAATCAGGTAAGTGATACACGTTCAAAACACTAACTGTTGGAGTTACCATAAATTTTACATGTGGCAATTCTTTATTTAATAATGCCCGGTTGGCAGCTATCTCATTCCAATGCATATCCTTACGTATGTATTCTCCTAATTTCCCTTTTGCATCCAGTGAAGCCATAATGGTTACTTTGGGAAAGTGCTGCCACAATTTTGTAAGGTCATTTTGTTTGTATTTGAGCAATGAAAAGTTGGTGTTGTATCTTAACAATACATCTGTATTTCCATTATTAATTAAGTATTCCAATAGTCTATAATGCTCTTCCATGACCAGCGGCTCACCACCTGCAAAGTAGATTTCCCTCAGACCTGAAATCCATGGTTTTATTTCCAATAAAAAGAGGTCGAGATTATCAATGTTTTTTAAAAGAGCTTTGTCACCTGCCTGTCTTTTTAATTTCCTGGCTTCATTGAACCACTTCGAGCTTGCCCCATGCCAACAAGTTCGACATCTGAAATTGCAGTTATTTGAAAAGCGGATATCGAAATAAAACGGTGCACCATCCATTGTGCCATCCCCGGAAATATTTTTTAAATCAAAACTGTCGGCATACTTTTCCAGGGTTTCAAGTCTGTAGCTGTTATTGCCAGATTTTTCCTTGTCATAACAAACCCTGCAGCGGTTATCTGGTTCATTGCGAAGCATCTTTCGGCGGAAATCCTTAATGGCATCGTTATTCCAGATAGATTCAGCATGTTCCAGTTTAACATTTCCAAAAGGAATATTAGCCTGACAACATGCCCTTACTTCACCACTGTTGCCTACATGAAAATGTATGAAGGGCAGCAGACAGAAATACTTGCCGAAATCTTTATGATTTTTATCTGTATCGATAATACAAATCTACGAAGAAGCACGGATTTTCAATTCGGTTTTCAACACAATAGATTGGCGCTGAACAGGTAACTTGGCCTCCTTAGCTTCAATTTCATTGACTAATATCCGGGTAGCTTGCTGCCCCATTTCGTATCCCGGTTGATAAACCGAGGTCAGGGCCGGTGAAACGACAGCGGCAATATTCCAGTCGCTAAACCCTACCAGCGCGATGTCTTCGGGAATTCGATATCCGGCATCTTTAATTGCTTTCATAGCGCCAATAGCGACAAGATCGGTTATGCAAAAAATCGCGTCAGGGGGTTCGGGCAAGAGCAATAGTTGCCTGGTGAACTCCTCTCCTTCCTGCTGGGTCACATCCTTACATACCCGTATGTATTCCAGGTTAGTCTTTAATCCGGCTTCTTCTATTGCATCGCAGTAGCCTTTATGCCTTTCATTGGCTGTTTGGGGAACGATGGGCCCTCTGATATGGGCTATTCTTCTTCTTCCACTCTCAATTAAATGCTTCACTGCTAAAAACGCCCCGTTTCGGTTATCCACTTGTACCAGGCTGGTTCCCATTGAACCATTTACCTTGTCAAACATTACTATGGGCACCCCCATTTCCTGAAATTCCTTGAGATGATCCACAGTATCCGTATTGTTAGCTAAACTGATCAGCAAACCATCTACCCTCTGGCTAAGCAAAAGTTTGGCTTCCTTTATTTCCCTCTCCATCGATTCATCACTTTGGGTAAGCAATACATTGTACCCTCTCTCTTCGGCCATATCGATAATACCACTTATCACATTGGAAAAAAAGTGGTGAACTATTTCTGGTATGATTACACCCAATACGAACGTCTTTCTCTTTCTCAGTTTTAAAGCAAGTGCATTTGGGGAATAATGCATTTCATCAGCCAATTTCCTAACATTCGCCTTGGTAAGTGGGCTGATATCAGGATAGTCCTTTAGCGCTTTTGAAACCGTTGCAATGGTAAGTCCTAATCTTTGGGCAATATCTTTAAGCGTAACCGTCGTTTTGGCCATATTTTTAAAAGCAAATGGAAGGAATTCCCTGTATGAAGTTAAGGAATTATTGGGCATCCAACTACTTAATAACAGAAAAATATCAGTGGTGTTTAAACATATTTTTTAGAGCTACTAACCCAAATAAAAAAGTCCCTGGATCGTATAAACAGGGACTTTACCAATATTTTTAAAGTGTTGTATTCTAAGAACTTTGCTTTTTAGTTCGGATATTGAGCGCTTTATATAACGGACACAACCCTACAATACTGGTAATAAATAGTATAGCTGCTACCGCAAGAGCTACATAAGAGACCGTTCCGGTAATAAAGCTTCCCATAAAGAGAACAACCAAAATTAATGCAGTAAATAATCTCAAAATCCTGTCCCTTGTCGAAATATTGCGTGACATATCTTCCTCCTTTTCTTTTTATGAATATAACAAAAAAAAGAAATTAAAAACAGTGATTATTGTCATATTTTGAAAAGTATGCGGCTTGAATAAGGGCCAGACGATATTTCGCCTGTTTAAGTTTTTGATTAAACTAACCTACCTGTAGAACCAGTCCTTTCAAATATTCCCCTTCAGGATGATAGATATTGACCGGGTGATCGGCTGGTTGGGAAAGCTGGTGGAGTATACGTACCTGTCTGCCTGTATTCGCGGCAGCAGTAAATATGCTTTTACGAAAAGCGTCTTTATCAACCACCTGTGAACAGGAAAATGTAAATAGAATACCTCCGGGTTTGATTTGACCTATGGCTTTTTCATTGATTTTCCTATATCCCTTTAACGCGTTATTCAATGCCGAACGGCGCTTCGCAAAGGCTGGAGGATCCAGTATGATCAGGTCATAATTCGGGTCCAAATTGTTGAGATATTCAAATGCATCTAGATCAAGACATTGATAGCTATCACCCGTAAAACCATTCATCTTCATGTTATGCCTGCATTGCGCGATAGCATTTGCGGATACATCAACAGAGGTAACTTCTTTAGCCCCGGCCTGCGCAGCAAATACGGAGAAACCACCGGTATAGCAGAACATATTCAACACATATTTTCCTTGAGCATATTTTGTAAGCAGGTTTCTGTTTTCCCGCTGATCAACAAAAAAACCGGTTTTCTGACCACTTATAAAATCAATCTCGAATGTATTCCCATACTCCCTGACTTTGACTTTCTCACATTCCCCCCATAAAAACCCACCTTCAAATCCGGGTTTTTCCCTTACGTTAAGTACATGATCACTTTTATCGTAAATAGCCATCAAATCATCATTGAACACATTTTTTAGCGCTTCGACAATTAAATGACGGTTTCTGAACATTCCGACCGAGTGGGCCTGTAACACACAAACCCCGGCATAGTAGTCTATGATTAAACCCGGAAGCAAATCGCCTTCTCCATGTACCATTCGGAACACATTTGTATTTGGATCATCAAAAAAACCAAGTGATTTGCGGTGGTTGACGGCGGATTGTATCCTTTTTTGCCAAAATGATTCGTCGGGGGTTTCTTTTTGAAATGAAAGCACACGCACTTTTATGGAACCATTATTGAAATGGCCTGCAGCTAAAAAATGCTCCTGATTGTCGAATACCTCGACCCAATCACCGTCTTTTGGCTCTCCTTCAATATTTTTGATGGCCCCTGAAAAAACCCAAAGGTGAAATCTGTGCAAAGGCCTGTCCTTTCCCGATTTTAAAATTATCCGGGGAATGTTCATCAGTCGCGAATGTTTAAACCGGATTATTTACTCGAAAGCCTGTTGCGAAGTTCCTCTACAGTATTGCGCTCTGTTTGTAGCTCTCGGCGGAGTTTCACTTCTTTTTCTTTTGTGATACGCTTGTACTCATTGAACTCATTATCCGTTTCCTCGAGGTCCCGGTTGAGCTGTTTTATGCCCCTTGCGTTCATTCTAAAAGTACCATACCCAATGGCAATAACCAGAACCAATAAAATTATAACCCCCCAAACCATGACATTGTAATGAGATTTCTTCATTGCCATGCCGGCAAATACAATATTATTATTAAGGTCTTCGCTCTCTTGCAGTTGTTTTTCAAGGGCACTCACTTTGTTCTTTAGTTCATCCACTTCCTTTTTTTGAAGTTGAATAGTCTGCTTATTGTCCCGTATATGATTTTCGAGGCCTTGGATACTATCTGTCACAATACCCCAAAAACTATTCAACCGGGTTCGTTTTATTACCTTATAATCCTGATAGGACTCCGAATCCTCGACCATCTGACCAAATTGTTCATTAAGTGACTGCGGACCTTCCTGTTCCTGGGATTGGACATTAGAAGTTACACCTACTAAAAATATGAGGATAAAATATATACTTAATGATCTCATATAGTTTAATGTTTTATTAGTGGTTGTTCTGAATATGTGCAAAATTGTGGCTTTTAATGCAAAAATTTAAGTAAACTTTACAGTACTTCTTACAAGATTATTACATTTTTACGCTTTTGGCAGCTAAATAAGCTGTTGCCCAGGCCGATTGAAAATTAAAACCTCCGGTTATACCATCGATGTTGATTACCTCGCCCCCAAAATACAGTCCTGGTATTTTTTGGCATTCCATGGTTTTTAAGTCAACTTCATTTAAGGCTATACCTCCGCAAGTTACAAACTCTTCTTTAAAGGTTGTTTTTCCGCGAACTTCAAATTTCATATTTATAAGCAAATCGGTAAGCTTATTCAGCTCTTTTTTGGATAATTCCAACCAGGTTTTTTCCAGGTTTTTCAAACTCAATTCACAAAACCGGCCCCACAGACGTTTGGGAAGATTAAATAAGGCATGAGATATAACCTTCTTTTTCGGATGGGATTGTCCGTATTGCTTAAGGTTTCGCCTTACCGCATCTTCATCCATATCACCCAACCAATTGATCAAAATATCGAAATTATAATCAAGACTAGCAAGCTCGCGCGCTCCCCAGGCGGATAAACGTAATACTGCAGGACCACTCAGACCCCAATGGGTGATAAGTGTTGGTCCTTTCTCAGTAAGTTTTGTTCCTGCAATACGGATCATGGTATTTTCAACGGCTATACCCTGCAGGTTTTTCAACGTTGAATCCGGAATATTAAAAGTGAAAAGTGACGGCACTGGCGGATCAATTTTTAATCCCAGTTGCTTTAAAGCTGCATATCCCGAAATTTTCGGATGGCCACCTGTAGCCCAAAAAATATTTCTGCCTTTATAACTCTCAGCTTTAGTATTTACCTCAAAACCAGACGTTGATTTTTGTACTTTTTCTACGGCTTGTTTTTTCCTTACAACAACATGAGGGGATTGGATAGCATGAAGCAAACAGTTGATAATCGTTGATGACTGATCAGATTTTGGGAAAACCCTTCCATCTTCTTCAATTTTTAATTCTACCCCTCTTTTTTCAAACCACCGGATGGTTGAATCACACCCAAACAAATCGAGGAGTGGCTTTATTTTTTTACCTCCCCGCGGGTAGCGGTTTACCAATTCATAAGATTTAAATACCGAATTAGTCACGTTGCACCGGCCGCCACCGGAAATTCTGACCTTCGAAAGCAGTTGGTTTGATTTTTCCAGAATCAATACCCTGGCCTGTGGCGACCTTTCATGGAAATTAGCAGCAAAGAAAATACCGGCAGCACCACCCCCTATTACAATGATATCATACATCATAGCGCAATATAAGCCAGGTGGGTTTTTGAAAGGAAGTTAAGCGGAGATTTTTTAATCTCAAATTTCAGACTTCCATCTCAGTTCCAAAGCCATCAAAAAGGCAATTGTTCACAAAGCCCAATTCACTCATTGCGTCAATCCAGCTATTTAACTTTTTATTTTTAATACTCATTGGCAAAGTTGAACCTGTTACTGTCCATTTTTTTCTGATGGAATCATTGTCGATTACATAAACCTCATAGCCCATTTTTACCAGGTCGTCTTTCAGCGCTACGGCATCCAATTTGTCCCAGGTGTGAAAAAAGAACTCTACCTTTGTCTCATAACATTCAATATCTACAAATGTATTAAGAGTGTCGAGAAATTGTGAAGAAGCTCGCTTGTGATCTTGTAAATTTCTTTCAAAATCTTTGATTGTAACTAAATGTATAGAAGTTTTGGATTGCATAGGCGCTTCCAATTTTGTTTCAAAAATAACTGTAAATAATTTCACAATATCCAATAAAAACCAAAACAGATATTGCAAAAAACTTTTTGCATGGAATTTTAAACGGTTACGGTTGCAGTTGTTAGAATTGTCGGGATCGTCAATTGCAATTATATGATTTTATTTCATTTTTACCATAATTGTATTAAAAAAATATTTCTTTTTACTTTTCTTTGAGGAAAGAACCTACTCCTTACAAGGAACGCCTAATTTTTAATCGTTATTTCTACACTTTTTTACCGGCCCAACTTCATAAACATACAAATCAGCTATATTTACAAAATATGGACTTACCGCAGGACTTTCGGGAAACACTGAAAACACTTTTACCAGACCAGGTAAATGATATTACAGGGGCCATGGGGCGCCCACCTTCGTATTCGATAAGAATTAATCCTAAAAAATGGCCAATTCAGAAGCCTGAGCTGGAGAGTGTTCCCTGGTGCCCTGATGCCTTTTATCTAAAGGAAAGGCCTTTGTTTACTATGGATCCATATTTTCACGCCGGTGCGTTTTACCCTCAGGAGGCCAGTTCAATGTTTTTGTCACATATTATCAAGCAACTCAAAATCGCAGATAGCCCAATTACGGCCCTGGATCTATGTGCTGCTCCGGGTGGTAAAACGACCTTACTATCTGATGCTTTGCATTCTGACAGTGTACTTCTGGCCAATGAAGTAATTAAACCAAGGGCCAATATATTGGCCGAAAACGTAGTAAAATGGGGTAGGGAAAATGTAATTGTCACTCAAAACGATCCATCCAAACTAGGGGGGTTACAACATATTTTTGACCTGATTGTAGTTGATGCTCCTTGTTCAGGTGAAGGTATGTTCCGTAAAGATCCCGAGAGTATAGCAGAATGGTCGACGGACAATGTCAACCTGTGTAGCGCACGACAAAGAAGAATATTAAGTGACATTTGGCCAGCCCTTGCCCCCGGAGGACATTTAATTTATTCTACATGCACTTATAACCAGGCAGAAAACGAGGAGAATATCCAATGGCTTATGGATCAACAGGATGCCGGGTATGTAGAAATAATTATTCCGAAAGAATGGCAGATTGAGACTTTTGATAATTATCCATACCCGATGTACCGGTTTTTTCCACATCTGATAAAAGGTGAAGGGTTTAGCATAGGTATCGTAAGAAAGAAAGACGGGAAGAAAGATCCGCTTAAAATACAATCAAAAAAAACACTTTTGTATCAGGCTTCAGCTACTCAGAAAGCAATGGCTGAAGAATGGATCGAAACATCCTCACCGTATTTTTTCCTGCACAACAATACACTAAAAGTCATCCCCGAAAAGGCACGTTCTCTTTTAGATTATTTATATCGTAATTATAATGTAGTGCTTGGTGGCTTCGAAATTGCCGAAAAAGGAAAAAAAGACTGGTATCCGCTACATGGGTTGGCTATGCACTGTATGATGAAGAAACAGGCATTCCCAAACATCTTACTGAACCATCAGGAAGCAATTGAGTATTTAAGTCGCGGAAACCTGCCTAACACTACTCAAAGGCCTCAAGGCTGGAGCTTGGTTTCTTTTAACAACATACCACTCGGATGGGTAAAAGTACTGCCAAACCGACTGAATAACTACTACCCCAAAAACTGGAGAATAAAAATGGAATTAAAACCAGATTCTGAAATGACCCTCTGGCATGAAAATTAATTAGGACTGTAAGCAACGATTGAATATTGAATTGCATCTTAACAAAAGATAATGGGAAGGGTTTCCAATTAAGACATTTTTGAATTCAATTGAAAGTATGACATCGACCAAGCTATTCCTCTTTTGCGCTTTTGCATTCTATTTTGCATCCCCAACTGTTGATGCACAAATCAAAACCGTATCCGGAATCGTTCAGGATGCGGAATCAGGCGCTCCGTTACCTTTTGCCACAGTGGGCATTGAAAACTCTTCAATTGGCACCACCACGAATACCGACGGCAAATTTATCTTGTCAATACCCAAAGAATATGATTCGGCAAAAATTATAATTTCTTACATGGGCTACGAATCTTATCGATTAAATCCGGATAAGAAACAAGCGCCTTTTGTAATTGAATTGTCCCCCATTTCGATTACACTGGAAGAGGTTGAGGTTCGACCCTGGGAAGCCTGGGATTATGTAAAACGCGCCATGCAAAAAGTACCTGACAACTACCCAAATACTGCCTATGGCACCGAAGGCTATTTTTCGACTTTGCTGACCGAAGATGATGCATATCTCAAATTTAGTGAAGCCGTTGTGAAAACCTATCAACCGGCATATGGCGATACTGCTCAAAGTCAAACCAAATTAATCCAGGCAAGAAAGTTCAAGAATCCGGCAAGCTTTGACTTTATGCGTGAGCGAATTGAGAAAAGAATGGCCAAAGAAGAAAGAAAGGCGAAGAAAAAAGGCGAAGAATACGAATCTACCGATATTGATGAAGAAATAGCAGGTTCCTCACTTGGCACACCTGACGACGTAATCAATGCTGACCCTATTCGCGACACCGCCGAATACCTAGATGAAGACCTGCGCCATTATTTCGACTATACCGTAGAAGGCTACACTTTTATGTACAATCAAAAAGTGGTGATCATTGGATTTGAATCGAACAAAAAGCACGAACAGCAAAAGCACAAGGGGAAAATCTATATTTCAATGGAGAACGATGCAATTCTGGCCATTGAAGACCACATCAGGATATTGATCCCGGATATCGTTCGACCGGTTGCCTTTTTGTTTGCCATTGGCTTTACAGATCCTGAAATTCACCTAATAACACATTATAAACCTGTAGGGAATAAATGGTATTTGAATTACTATGACTTACAGGGCGGAATGCTTTTGAAACATAAAAAGATGTTTAAGAAAAACGATAAGAGCCACTTTAAAATACACATGTCTTACATAGTCAGCGCCATACAGACTGAGGGTGTACAACCGATCCCGGAAGATGAAAGGCTGGACAGATCGAAGGATTTTGCTGATCAGGTTGAGGAAGACCCAGTTTTTTGGAGTCAATATAAAGTAAGTCGGCCGGAAAATGTCACTCAATGAACTAACATTACATTGACATGTTTTTTAACTGGGCCGCTATTTTAAACCCTCTGGATTCAATAGCATCCACATCCATTTCGAAGCGAAATTTACCTGACTCAAAATATATATTCACATCAATTCCGGGCGTCAGGGCCGACGCCTGTTCACTGACGACCAGAGCCATATCCGGCATTTGATAACTCGCCCTTTCATTAAATTCTTTAGTGACCAAAACAATGTGACTTTTGGGAATAGTACTCATATTCTGAACAAAACGGACCTCTATAGGCAGGCCGTAAACGTTTTTTTTATCTTCCAGCTCCTTTATGACAGGCCAATCTTTTTCATAACCGACTACTGTTATAACAAATTGATCGGATGATTCAATATCGGGCCATTGCGTATACCTCGCAAAGGTATAGAGCAAAAGACTGTAAACTTTATCATCAGTTCTTCCCGGGTAGGCCAATAATGGCATAAGCCAACACAAAAATACTATTACAAGCGCTCTCAACTCCTTTAGTTCTTTTGTTAAATATAGCGGATCGCGAATAAAATAGTTCTACTTATTTGATGAATTCTAATGGGATATATTACATATAAAAGCCCTGGCCAATTTTGTTTAGCCGGGGCTTTAAATTCTACGTTTATAAACAAGTTATTTTAATTCAATCGTTGTTTCCGGCATAGTCGATTCATCGCCTTTCAAATAGGTATCAAACCAGCGCATCAACCTGAGACTATAGTCAAAACGCGCCGTGGATTTTCGGTTTCCATGGCCTTCACCGGGATAAAGCACCAGGCGGACCGGAGTTTCTGTGCGGGTTTTTATATGGCGATACATTTCATATGATTGCCCCGGATTTACCCTTGTATCCTCTTTTCCATGCATGATCAGAAGTGGTGTTTTGGCCTGACCGGCATAATAGATCGGGCTTCTCTCGAGGAAAAACTGATAGTCATCCCATATCCTTTTACGGCTGTGAACCAGAAACATTTCCTCAGGGATGTCACTTGTCCCCCACTTTGATATGTTATCGCTGATCCCTACACTCATCACACCGGCAGCGAAACGTTCTGTGTAGTAAGTACTCATCCAGGCTGTGGCATAACCACCATAGGAACCACCCGTAACACCTACTTTATCCTTATCAACCAAACCTTGTTCAATTAAATAATCAACCCCGTCAACCACATCGTCAAATTCTTTACCAGCCGGATCACCCTGACTGCTTTTTGCAAACTCCTCGCCTCTACCGGTGCTACCCCTGTAATTCGGATAAAAAACAGCATAGCCATTTGCAGCGGCCATTTGACCAGGAGTGGAATAGTATGACAACCATCCATTGTCATAATGCGATTCAGGACCTCCGTGAACAACAGTGATCAATGGATAACGAACTCCACTTTCTTCATTCAAAGGACGAATAAGTATCCCCTCAAGCCCCATCCCATCACGGGCTTGCCACTTTACCACCTCTTGCTTAGCCAATGAACGGTTTTCAAGCCAGCCGTTGGTTACCGACAGTCGCTCGGGAGTATCCTCCCCTTTCTTAAGAATATACAGCTCATAGGGGTGTTGCGCCTTGCTTATCACCAATGCAATATGACCTGCCTCAGAAGGATCCATCGATCGAATGGCATATGGCGCGCTATTTATTCGACGCTTAAAATTCTTTCCATTGGCATCTATACTTCCTATTGTACTCAATACTCCTTCACTTGCGGTAAAAACGATGGTGTTGTCGTCATTCCAGGCGAGACCTTCAAATTTCCCTTCGAAATCGGGGTAAATATTGCTCGATTCACCTGATTTCACCTGGGCCACGAACAGGCGGCCGTCAATCGGATCGTGTTTGTCTGCCCCTCCGATGAAACCGAGCTTTTTGCCATCCGTTGACCAGGCAATATCGCCTAGTTTTCCTTCATGATCAATGGTGGAAATGGTATTGAACGACCCGGCATCAATCACCTCAATTTTCTGGCTTGTATACGCATCGTCAACCAATGGACTTGGCGCCGTGGCGATAGCCAATTTGCTGCCATCAGGGCTCCATTCGACCGTGTGGAAATTGCCCTCTGCCGGGATCATTTCAGGTGAGCCACTGTCCAAAGCCACGACGTAGGCCCGTGAAAAGGCAAGGTTTTCTTCGTAGATTTCAGGCTGATAGGGAAGGAAACTGCCGGAAGATTTAGACTCTCGTGCGATAAATGCTACCTTTTGACCATCGGGCGACCAGGCATATTTTGATATCGACGTTCCAAAACCCAGAATCCTTCTTGCTTCTCCTCCTGCCAGCGAGATTTCATAGAGGGATACCGCTTTATCTTCATCCCGTTTACTCAAAAAAGTAATCGATCCACTACCGGGCCGGAATTCAATCTGTCGGATATAACCTTGTGTTACGAAAGGCACTCCTGTGCCTTTTGCCAAATCGTATAGATAGAGTTCGTAGCTGGCGCTTTTATTTTCAACTGTGGGGTCTGCCGGTACCGAAACAGAATAGGCGATCTTTTGTCCGTCTTCAGATATGGACGCACTGGTCACCATTTGCAACCGGGCAATATCTACCGGGCTAAGCCCTTGATATTCCTGAGCTTTGACAAGAAATACACTCAGAATTAATGTGATACTCAATATTATCCTCTTCATATGCATTATTTTTAGTTTAATAATAAGGCCCTGAAATTAAGAAAACTGTTGCGTAATCCAAGGGTGCTTTCTAACCCGCGGTTGAACTAAAACAGGTTTAACCCATTAATCCAAAAATAATATAATAGGTCATAGCCAAATTAAATGCAGCATGGGCAACAATAGCGCCGGCTATACTTTCAGTCTTTACCCTGACAAAATAAAATGCCCTGCTGGCAAGGAACATAAAAAATATCCAAAGCAAAGCCGGTAAAAATCGAAATGACCATTCCCCCTCAACATACAACAAGCCAAAATGGGCGAGGTGGGCAAAAGCAAAAGCCAGACTATCAATTTGGGACGCCTGATTGTCGCCGTATTTATCAACAAAACACTCATGGATCAAACCACGATAAAGTAGCTCCTCTCCCAGTGGGCTGAAGGTAATGCCCATAAGACTAAAAATGCCGAAGTACATCCATCTGTTTTCATAGAGCAAATCTTGTTCCACACCATATGACCTGGATATATACATAAACCAGTTATTCAGAGAATCTCCGTAGAGAAGGTTTCCGGTCCAATAGGTTAAAGTACAGATAAGAATGCCCAACAATGCCCCATAGAAGATCCACTTCAGAGATTCAGGCCTTGATATTCCGATTAATCGCTTCCCTTTTTTGTTTAAAAGCAGGAAGGGCAAAATGATCATTACCATGAATATCAACGAAACATATCGGTAATCGCTGTGAATATTGGCATGAAGCACCAAACCAAAACGCAGTAATCCGAAAAAA
The DNA here is from genome assembly GCA_003500135.1 of Cytophagales bacterium. GTDB lineage: Bacteria > Bacteroidota > Bacteroidia > Cytophagales > Cyclobacteriaceae > UBA10427. The sequence continues at coordinate 31,698 of DNTA01000223.1, forward strand.
ATGATTAAAGACCAGCCCAACCAGGGTTTGAGGCTTAATGTATTTTCAAATTGTGATTTAAAGTATGCCATAATTGCTGTGATAATATTTAGATGATCTGGTTTCCGGGTTAAATAAGCAGGTCTAAAATTAATACAATTCCAAAACTTACCAGGGCAATTACGGTGGTCATAAAAGTCCAGGAGCGGAAAGTCTGTTTTTCACTTATCCCTAAATATCGGTTGACCAACCAAAAGCCACTATCATTTACATGGCTGAATATTACGGCGCCCGAGGCTACTGCGATCACCATTAGTGCTTTATCAGTATCTGACAATACCATATTCTCCATCAGTGAAGCTGTCATACCGGCAGAGGTGATCATAGCTACGGTAGAAGAGCCCTGGGCCACCCGAACAATGGCAGCCGCAACAAAGGCAAAAATAAGTGGTGACCCGATTACGCCAATGGTTTTAGCAGCCAGCATTTCTCCGGCTCCCGTGCTGATCAACACCTGTTTAAATACGCCCCCGGCACCTGTTAATAGTATGATGATCCCTGCCGGTGCAAGTGATTTGGAAGTGATTTCCAAAAGTTGTTTTTTCGTAAAACCACGCCCTAAACCCAATATCAACCAGGCCAGTAAATTTGCAATGATAAGGGCAACAAAAGGGTCGCCCAGGAATGCCAGTGTAGTCTTGATTTGAGCAGGTAAATTGAAAAATGCCAACTCGCTATTGGAAACAGTATTCAACACTATTAGCACAATTGGCGCCAATAGTATTGCCAACACAAGACCAACAGGAGGTACAGGATTTTGCTCGGGAAAAGCCTGCTCGTAGTACTCCGGAACACCTATCTTGATCTTTTCCGCAATACGTTTTCCCAGAAAAGGGCCACTGATCGCTGCGGTGGGTATACCCACGACAATACCAAATACAATAACCCATCCCAGATCTGCGCCTAGTATATCAGCAACAGCGATGGGGCCCGGTGTAGGCGGGATAAAACAATGCGTAATTGCCAAACCTGCCAGCAAAGGTATGCCATATAACAACAATGACCGGCCTGATTTTTTCTGCAACGCGTAAATCAGCGGCGCCAAAATAATGAAGGCAACATCAAAAAATACGGGAATGGCCACTATAAAGCCGGTAATCATTAATGCCCAGGGAGCTCGCTTTTCGCCAAATTTATTTAACAGAAAACGGGCAATGGAGCTCGCTCCTCCTGAAGATTCAAGAATGGATCCGAATAGAGCGCCCAGCCCTACCACCGTAGCTACGAAACCCAGCGTTTCGCCCATACCGGTTTTCATCACCGCGATTATTTCCATGGCAGGCATCCCAGCGACAAGTCCTACCACCAAACTGGCAATCAATAATGACAAAAATGCCTGAATTTTAAGTACAAGAATAAAGAACAGAAGTACGGCAATACCGGCAATAACAGCCGGGATTAACATGGAAGGATTTAATACGGAATTCATATCCATAATGGCATTTTACTTTTTTAAGGCTTTATCACGCGTTCTATCCTGTCCAGAATCACTTCAGGAGGATCAGCTATATCAACTTCCAGTGCATTTTCCGGTATTTCGAGGGTATCGAATTGAGATTGAAGCAGCTTTGGATCAAAAAAATGACCTCTGCGTTCCGACAGTCGCTCGCTTATAAGGCCCGGGGCCCCATTTAGAAAAACCCACTGCATTTGATTTTCAGGAAGTACGGCCAATTTTCTGCGGTAAACC
>DNTA01000328.1 GCA_003500135.1 Cytophagales bacterium
ATGGCGATAAGTGATGATATCCACATAATGAACGGCAGGCCATGTTATAAAGTAGACGTCAAAGGCAATAGCACCGGCCTTTTTGATATGATAACGCGCGTAAGAGATAATTGGGGGACCTATTTGGATACGCAGGCAATTGTGTCACAACGCTTTTATCAGTCAATTGCCGAGGGGAGGTATCGTAAAAAGGAAATCATTGATTTTGACCATCAGAATAAAAAAGCCATTGTGCACCGCTTAGACGACCATACCGGTGAACTGATAAAAAAAGTTGATTTCGAAATACCAAAATATGTTCAGGACATTGTAAGCGGATATTATTATTTAAGGACATTTGATTTCGATACCCTGGATGCCAACGAAATCTTCCAGTTGAAAGGGTTTTATGACGACACTACCTATCACCTGAATGTCCAGTACCTGGGCACGAAGAAGCTTAAAACAAAAGTAGGTGAGTACGAATCTATCGTTATATCACCAATTATGCCCAAAAACTCATTTTTTTCAGGTAAAAACCCTGTAAAAGGGTATATTTCCAATGATGAAAAAAAGATTCCACTTAAAGTGAAAGCCGAGTTGCTAATTGGCTCTATTGAAATTGATATAACGGAATACAGGTCTGGTGGGAAATAAATGGAGGTGCCTTTGTCATTTCAAAATGAACTGTAAATTAATTTATTGTTATGCATTATGTTTGTAGTTTAAAGATGTTTTCAATTTATAAAAGTCTTATATTAATTTGGCTGCCGACAACTTAATATATAAAAATGGGAAGTAGTAAAAACCAGCGTATTCTCGTTGTAGATGATGATCCGGATATTCAGGAACTATTAAAATACAACCTAAAAAAAGAAGGGTATGACGTTAAGACAGTTTCCGACGGTATAAAAGCTGTGGAAGTGGCCAAAAACTTTATCCCCGACCTCATTTTGTTAGACATCATGATGCCGGTGCAAGACGGCGTGGAAACCTGTCGACAAATTCGGGAATTGCCTGAAATGAACGGTACTTACATCATTTTCCTGACTGCACGTTCCGAAGAGTATTCAGAAGTGGCAGCTTTTGATATCGGAGCGGATGATTACATCACCAAGCCAATAAAGCCAAGGGCTTTAATGAGCCGGATTGCTGCCATGTTTCGAAGAGGCACAGAAAAGAAAAAAGATATTTCGAGCATAGCGGCAGGGGAATTAATTATTGACAAGACCAGCTATACGGTCACATATCAGGGCAAGCAAATCACCCTGCCCAAAAAGGAATTCGAACTGCTTTACTTCCTGGCCCAAAACCCTAATCAGGTTTTTAGTCGCGATGACCTATTAAAAAACATTTGGGGAACTGATGTCTATGTACTGGCAAGAACAGTGGATGTGCATATCAGAAAGGTTAGGGAAAAAATCGGTGATGGTTTTATTAAAACCGTGAAAGGTGTTGGATATAAATTTGAGGAGAACTAAACATATATGTTGGCAAATGCAAGAGTTGTAGCTTTATTGCTGGCACTTTCAGTAGCTGTTATTACTACTTCATTCCTTACTTTAGTGGAAGGTATTTCACTTATCACGCTTATCTTGTGTTTTGTCCTTTCATTTTCAAGTTCTTACATCCTATCATTTATCACACTTGAGTTTTTCATTTTTGGCGAGATTAACAAAATATATGATCGCCTGAATGCACTTAAAAGTGAAAACCTGTCACGTATTCAATTCCAACAACGCAAAAGAGGAGGATCGAACCCGATATCTAAAATAAACGACGAGATTTTCACCTATGCCGAAGTAAAACAAAGGGAAATAGAAGAGCTCAAGCGTTCAGAAGAATTTCGTCGACAATTTATAGCTGATATTTCGCATGAGCTGAAAACACCAATTTTTGCTGCTCAGGGATTTGTACATACCTTACTTGATGGCGCTGTGAAAGATAAGACAGTAAGGACAAAATTTTTGAAAAAGGCAGCTAAATCGCTGGATGGACTGGACACCTTAGTACAGGATTTGTTGACGATTTCTCAAATGGAAACGGGTACCATCAAAATGCAATTCAGCCATTTTAATTTATATAAGCTCATCTGCGAGGTTTTTGATCAGTTCGAAAGTAAAGCAGATAAAAAAGACATTCAGCTTATGATGGATGCCAATATAGATAAAGAGGCCTTCGTTTATGCTGATGAAGAGAAAATCTACAGGGTATTGCTGAACTTAATTTCTAATGCTTTAAAATACAAAAGGGAAGAAGAAGCAAGTTTTGTAACTATTAATGCACAAAGAACCGGTGATGGCTGGGTAGAGGTAAATGTAGCGGATAATGGTGTGGGCATTCCGAAAGAAGATATCATGCGCATATTCGAGCGTTTTTACCGCGTTGATAAATCGAGATCTAAAGACAAAGGTGGTACGGGACTGGGTTTGTCCATAGTAAAACACGTGTTAGAAAAACATAACTCCAACATTAAAGTCATTAGCCAGGTGGGCAAAGGGTCTGTGTTTTACTTCAAATTAAAAGAAGGTAAACCCGAAGAAATAGGTATGGAACTGGAAAAAACGGCCAAACCTTAAAGTTTATACCTATTCCAGTCCCGAATTATTGATCATTTCTTAATTATCCCTATATATTCTTTCTATGTACAAGGAAACAGAATATGTTAGACCGACAGCCATCATGAGGGCTATCAAAAAAAAATTGCGATTAAAAAAAGCATAACACATTTAAATTTGGTTGTAAAATCTCATTTCAAGGACATCAAAAAAAATCAATATTCGCAAAAATCTTGTGATGTAAGGGTTTTATCAAAACACAACTTTTATAAACCTCTGTAAAACAAGTAAATATGCATGAAATACTGAAGTGACAATTGCAATTTATGAAAAAAATTGATTTACACAAATTAATCCTATTTGAAAACGATGATTTCCTGGTGGCCAACAAGCCTTCGGGGGTAGCTACACTTGAAGACAGGGCGAGTAACATCAATATGCTGGAAGAGGTACGAAAGATCCATAAAAAGGCAAGTGCATGTCACCGGATTGACAAAGAAACCAGCGGGGTTCTGGCATTCGCCAAAAACCCGGAGGCTTACCGCCATCTCAATTTACAATTCGAGCATCGACATGTGGTAAAAGTATATCATGCCATGGTCGATGGGGTAGTGGAATATGATGGGGAAGAATGTCAAATGCCATTAAAAACTTCTTCATCAGGTTACGTTAAAATTGACCCGATGGAAGGCAAAGAGGCGTATACTATTTTTAATTCTCTAAAGTTGTTTAAGTCACATACGCTGGTTGAGTGCTGGCCATATACCGGCCGCATGCACCAAATAAGGGTCCATCTTTCATATCTGGGCAGCCCAATCACTGCCGATCATACCTATGGAGGCAAAGATTTCTATTTATCTTCATATAAGAGGGACTTTAATGTAAAAAAATGGACTGAAGAAAGGCCGTTAATCAGTCGATTAGCTCTACACGCACACTCCCTAAGCTTTGATTTGATGAATGGCGAAAAGGTCAAAGTAGAAGCGCCCTATCCAAAGGATCTTAAGGCGTTGTTACATCAAATGAAGAAATACTCATAAAAAAGAAGAGAAGGCATTCTAAAAAAGAATACCTTCTCATCAACCAAACCCAAAAATTAAACAGCCATGAAATAAAGGGATTTACATCCTTTGATTTCAAATATATATACGACAGGGCTACAAGAAGTGACTAAAAAAATCTAATGTATTCGATTAAATGTTTTAAATACTGTACCAACTGCTTATATCCACTGATGAATGCTATATCTGCGTACGAAATTAAAAATGTATTTCTCCTAGGCTTTTTTTTATAAATGGTTGGATTTCTGTGAAATAAACTCTATTTTTGCGTCCCGATTTTCGGGAAATAGTAATTGTTCAATTCTAATAAAGTTAAATTATTTGTGGATACTTTAAGTTTTAAGACCCAATCATCTAATAGCGCTACCATCGAAAAGGGGTGGGTAGTAGTAAATGGTGAGAACATGGTCTTAGGTCGTCTTGCAAGCCAGGTTGCTCGGATAATAAGAGGAAAGCACAAGGCCAGCTACACTCCCCATGTAGACTGTGGTGACAGAGTGATTGTCATCAACGCAGACAAAATCAGATTAACAGGAAAAAAGTGGGATGCCAAAGAGTATATCAGACATACCGGGTATCCTGGTGGGCAAAGAAGGACTACTGCCAGGGAAATGAAGGCAAAGTCTTCTACCTTACTGGTCGAAAACGCAGTCAGAGGAATGCTGCCTAAAAACAGATTGGGCAGACAGTTATTCAAAAATTTATTTGTGTACGAAGGTGCCGAGCATCCTCATGAAGCTCAGAAACCTCAGGAAATAAAATTTTAATTTGAATGGATACAATAAATACAATAGGAAGAAGAAAATCCTCTGTTGCGAGAGTTTACCTTTCCGATGGAAAAGGTGATATCACCGTTAATGGTAAGCCTTTGAAGGAATACTTCCCTGCGGAAGTGCTACAAATTATCGTACAACAGCCTTTTGATGTTTTAGACAAAGAAGGTCAGTATGATGTAAACATCACTGTTAGGGGTGGCGGCCCTACTGGACAGGCGGAAGCCATCCGAATGGCCATCTCCAGGGCGCTTACCGAGGTAGATGCCGAAAACAGACCTGCATTGAAAAAAGAAGGTTTCCTTACCAGAGACCCGAGAATGGTAGAAAGGAAGAAATACGGACGCAGGAAAGCACGAAGAAGATTCCAGTTCAGTAAACGTTAATGTAGTAGTAATTCAATTCGAGATTAATGAGTAAATTAGAATATAAAGACCTACTAGATGCCGGTGTACATTTTGGTCACCTTACCAGAAAATGGGATCCGAGAATGGCTCCTTACATTTTCATGGAAAAAAACGGCATCCACATCATCGACCTTAACAAAACACTGGCTTGTCTGCAGGAAGCGCAGGACGCAATACGCGCTACGGTAAGGTCAGGCAGAAAAGTTATGTTTGTGGCCACAAAAAAGCAGGCCAAAGATGTAGTGGCAGAAGAAGCCAGAAGGCTTAAAATGCCTTTCGTAACCGAAAGATGGTTGGGTGGAATGCTCACCAATTTTGCCACAATCAGAAAATCGCTCAAGAAAATGTCATCAATTGATAAATTGATGAAAGACGAGGCATATTTAAACCTCGCAAAAAGAGAGCGATTGATGATCTCAAGGGAAAAGGAAAAACTGGAAAGAACACTTGGTGGTATTGCTGACCTTACCAGGTTACCGGCTGCCCTATTCGTGGTTGACATCAAAAAAGAACATATCGCGATCAAAGAAGCGCAGAAATTAAACATTCCGGTATTTGCCATGGTAGATACCAATTCCAACCCTGAAGCAGTTGACTTTCCGATCCCGGCTAATGACGACGCCTGGAAGTCAATCAATATCATTACCAAAGCGGTTGCTTCGGCAGTGGAACAGGGCTTAATGGAGCGCAAAAAAGATAAAGACGAGGCCAAATTGAACGAAGAAGCTGAAAGCAAAAAAGCAGCTGACGAAAAAAAGACAGTTGAGGCCGACGAAAAAGGAAAAGAATAAATTATTCTATAAAAAATGAGCAAAAATTGAACATCGGACATTTTGCACTGGTGTTCAATTTTTTTGTTTAATCATCAAAACAAATTAACCCCCTTTAGAAAATGGCAATTACAGCTCAAGAAGTAAACAAACTCAGAAAAATGACCGGTGCCGGTATGATGGATTGCAAAAAGGCATTGGTTGAAGCGGACGGTGATTTTGACAAAGCGATTGAGATCCTTAGGAAAAAAGGTCAGAAAGTATCAGAAAAAAGACAGGATAGAGAAACCACCGAAGGCTCTGTATTTATAAAAACCAATGACGATTCATCTAAAGCATTTTTAATTGCTCTTGGATGCGAAACCGATTTTGTGGCCAAGAACGAAGAGTTCACCTCTTTGGGTCAGTCAATACTCGATGCTGCCTATAACGAGTCGCCGGCAGATGTTGCAGCTCTAAAAGCTACATCCCTGAATGGCCTTACCGTAGAAGATAAATTAGTGGAATTTATCGGAAAGATAGGAGAGAAAATACACATAGTAGCATACGAAGTGTTGGAAGGCGAAACTGTTGTTCCTTATATCCACTCCAACAGCAAATTAGGCGTGTTAGTTGCCTTAAAAGGTGCTAATGGCGCCGATATTGATGATGCCGGCAAAGATGTTGCAATGCAAATTGCTGCCATGAACCCGGTTGGGGTAGACAAAGATGATGTTGACCCCACAGTTGTGGAAAAAGAAAAGCAAATTGGCAGAGAACAAGCTTTGGCTGAAGGTAAGCCTGAAAATATTGTCGACAAAATTGCTGAAGGTAAACTGAACAAGTTTTTCAAAGACAATACCTTGTTGAACCAGGCATTTGTTAAAGATAATTCAATGACAATAGCCAAATATCTTGATTCTGTACAAAAAGGACTTACCGTATCTGCTTTCAAACGCGTTTCAATCGGTTAGTGGATCAATAGAATTGATAACAATAAAGGAGGTGGATTTCACCTCTTTTTTTATTTCCAGTCAGTCCCAGTCGAACCCATAGATCATCAATAGAATTGCCAGCGACCCGGCACCATATGCCAGCGTAATCAAATCCAGCTCGTTGCTCTGGTGAAAGGCCAGGTTAAACTCTGATTTTATGATGTAATACAATACGGCCAGAATAGCGGTAAGCTGCCATACTCTGATCAATACCGGTTTATCAAACAGGAAAATTTTTTTGAGCCAGTTCATATTTTATAAAATAAAAAATGTGCTTAAAAGAAGCGCCTTTTTGATTCATTCACAATCATTTCGAGCGCTAATTTTGGTGAAGAAAGTCCTTATTGATAAGCTTATCTTCCAGCTCCCGGTAATCAACTGACTTTACAATATATTCGTTCACTCCCGAGAATGTACTAAGCAATGGCATCATAGGGTGGCTTAACGCTGTCAGGCCGATCACATCTATATTATTACCTCTTCTTTTTTCTAAAATTCGTAGCTGCTGGGTAAATTCAAAACCATTCATTACGGGCATATTAAGATTTACCAGTACTACGTCATAATCAAAAAATTTCAACATCCGCAATCCTTCTGTTGCTGTATTGGCCATGTCTACCTGCTCGGTCCATTTATCAATTCTCTTTTTTATGATCATGAGAGCAGCAGGGTCTTCCTCAACCTAAAGTACTTTTAGTGACTTTTGAGTGACAAAGGGCGCTACTACATTTCCTAAAACAGCATGTAACATATTAATAAAATGTTTTTTTGCTATTGTTACATTAATAGTACCGTTTAATTATTCATAATTGCATTGTTGTGTTTAGATGGACAGTCCAAAATATTCCATGAATTTCTTTAATATTTCCATAAATGATTTGATACAAAGGTCTGATATAAAATCAAATTATTTAAGCTGTTTGTCCCATATTGAAACACATTAATCAATCAGAAAATGGAAAGCATCTTTTATGACATTCCTAAATTATTGTCTATTTTAGGGCAGAAGTGGATTCTTATTCCAGTTAAATGCACCAAATAAAAGAATTAAATATTCTTATTATTCTTGTCTTATTATGGACAGCCCCCGCAAATGCTCAAAGTGATACTACGACCAGTATCGAAGTATCTATTAATGAATCGATTGACAGTATTGAATTTTACTATCGCAAGGGTAAAATATTTTATAAAGACGGCAACTATTCATCGGCACTCGATATGTTTTTCAAATCTTTCGTTGCGGCCGAAGAAATTGATGACCTTGATTATCAATCGCGTTGCTCCAACAACATTGCCGCCATTTGGTACCAGCTTGGCGATAAAGATAAGGCTTTCGAATACTTCCGAAAATCCTTTACAATCGATTCACTAATACAGGACAAAGAAGGAATGTCAAAATCGATGAATAATCTGGCCATCCTTCTAAATGAAATGCAATCATACGATAGTGCAATTGATTACTATAAGAGGTCAATAGAGATCAAAAAGGAACTGGATGATAAAGATGGCCTCGCCGCCTCCTACAACAATGCAGGACTGGTATATTACAAAATGGGCAATTGCCAAAAGGCGCTACAATATTTTTCCACTTCAATTAAGATCAGTAAATCAATTGATGATAACTGGAGCGTGGCCAATACACTGGGAAATATTGGGCGTTGCTACCGTAAAATGAAAAATTATACCAAGGCGATTGTCAACTTAAATCTGAGTATGCAACTGGCCCGGGAGATCAATGCCCACGATATCCTTTTGGAATCTTATGAATATCTAACAGCTTGTTACGAAGAAACAGACCAGTTTAGAAAGGCATATGAAATGCAGACAAAATACTATGACCTTAAGGATTCTGTATTATCTGCCAGGCAAAAAGAAATGGTGGAGGAGATACAGGCCAAGTATAAATCGGCAGAAAAAGAAAAGGAAAATGCATTGCTGAAAGAAGAGAAGAGCAGAAGAGATGCGGCGCTGTCGCAACAGCGTATTTTAACCATTGCCATTTTTACGGCTTTGTTTTTTACAATAATTATTATAATGCTGCTCCTTAAAAACAATAAAGAGAGAAAAAGAGCATTCGGTTTACTCAAACTTCGGAATGACGATATTGAAACCAAGAACAGGCAAATGGCTGTTTTGAATGAGCAGGTGAGCAAGAAAAATAAGGAACTTGAATCCCTTAATCAGGTGAAAGATAAGCTGTTTTCGATCATTTCTCATGAAATAAAAGCGCCACTTAACAGCCTTACAGTGGTACTTACACTTTTTGAGAATAAAAGACTGCAACCCGAAGAGCTTCAAAAGCTCACGCATGAATTGATGATCAAGTTGTCAAATACAACGGCGTTTTTGAATAATATCTTTCAATGGGCAAGGAGTCAAATGAGTGGCATTGTACCGGAGAAACAACAGGTCTCGCCTTCTAAAATCTGTGATGAAGTGATTGCCAACCTGGATATGATGGCTCAAAACAAAAACATAATTCTAAAAAATACCATTCCGAACAATGTAATCGTAAATGCAGATCCTGAAATGTTAAGATTAGTTTTTCGTAATCTTATCTCCAATGCCATAAAATTTTCATTTGAAGAAGGCAACATTCATATATCCGCACAATCCGATAATGAAATATGTCAGTTTAATGTGCAGGATTACGGAACAGGCATAGATGATGATGTTAAACACACAATTTTTAATGGCCATTTCTTTTCATCAATGGGTACCAAACACGAAAAGGGGACGGGGCTTGGCTTAATGCTGTGTAAAGAATTCATTGAAAAACATGGAGGAAAAATTTGGGTAGAGAGTGTGAAAAACAATGGTAGCGTATTTAGTTTTACAATACCTGAGACCAACTGTCCCTGATCAAATTTAGGCTTCAATGAAAGAGAAAGAACCAATTGAATTGGGATTGCCAGGAACCTGGCTCAGTTTTCCATTTGGTCATAGTGAACGGGTTCGTTGGGGGCGCAAATGATTACTTGTGGCCGGGTGGCTTGTAGCGCTTCCGGTTCCTGTTATTATTTATTATGCCAACTCCTGGAACTGGATCGTAATATCAAATATTTTATTAGGGGTGAATCAGGCGCTTACCTGGCCAAGTACGGTTGTAATGAAAACAGATCTTATAGGGTTCCGACAAAGAGGCCGGGCTATGGGGATCAACGAATTGCTAGGATATGTTGTGGTGGGCTCCATGGCCTATCCCACCGAGGCGTCGGCCAAGCAATATGGATATCGGGACACTTTATTCTTTGTTGGGATAGTACTTGCCCTGATCGGCCTGGCATTGTCATATTTTTTGTTAAAAGACACACATCAGCATGTCCAAAAAGAACAGGAAGACCGTGGGCATGCCATATTGGAAAGCGTAATTAAAGAAACAACCTGTAAAAACCCAGGTTTGGGTTCCATTACCCAGGCAGGTTTGGTAAATAATCTTAATGATGGTTTGGTATGGGATGTTCTGCCGGTTTTACTCATCCAACTTGAATTCAATTATAAGGAAATCGGAAAATTAGTGGCAGTATTCCCTTTAGTATGGGGCTTTTTTCAGGTTATTACCTGCAAACTTTCCGATCATTTGAATAAGAAATATATGTTGGTATTCGGTATGTTGATGCATGGAGTAGCCCTGGCACGACACTGGAAGGGCGAGTCATTCAACGAGTCCTTTATTTATTCTGTTTTACGGGGGCTCGCTACAGCCATTGTTTTTCCTACCTTTCTTTCGGCAATTTCATATTATGTTTCGCCAGGTCAATGGGCTGCATCAATAGGTGTATTCAGACTTTGGCCGGATTTGGGTTATGCATTCGGCACACTTTTATCGGGTAGTATTGCAGATTTGTTCGGTGTTGAATTTGCCGTATTGAGCATAGCCCTCGTCACGTTTTATCTGCTTTGATTATCCAATTAAGAATGGCGATACAGAGTTGAATTAAATGCAGATAAATTGATTAAACTGTTTTTAAAAGTACAATTACCTTTGAATGGAGCGATTGACTGAATATAGGACCGTAACATCATTTTTATTACGCTCTAAATCCGGACATCCAATATATGGTATTGTAAGGTAGTGGTTCAATCCAATGCATCGCGTCAGTTGATGCAGATATATAAACTAATCACTTGATATTTTTTAGTGGAGCCGGAGGGAGTCGAACCCTCGTCCAGATAGGGACTCCATGTACCCTCTACATGCTTAGTTGCCTGTTTAATCTCGATGCAAAGCCGGCTGGCAACCGCCTACTTTACACCAAAGCTATCTGTTAAAATTCGCCCAAAGCCGATAGCAAACTTCAGACTAGTCTTTCTGATTCGACACCTCAAGTTCCAACCTCGAAAGACGAAGGTCGGTGAGATGTGGCCCGGGAACTGTTTTATTAGCAGCTCGACCGATTAAGCCTGTTTATCTTTCCTGAATCAGGTAAAGATTAGGCAGCCATGGCGTAGTTATTTTCGCCAATTATGTTTTAAGCGCATTGATTACGGATGTACACTTACCACCCGGCATGCAAGCACACAGCTATCACCTACTGTCAAATCCAGTCGGCCCCATTATTTCAAACAACAAGTGGGCAAATGTATAAACTTTTATTGGAATGCTAAAGTCCTTTTATTGCGTAGTATACTAGCCCGACTTTAACTAACGTGTTAAGGAAAAATTAAGTTTCACAATTAAAAGTTTTCTGTTTACTTTGCGCCATGGGAAATTTCGTAGTATCGGCACGGAAATACAGACCAAAGGGTTTTGAAGAAGTAGTTGGTCAGGAGCATATCACTACGACACTTCAGAATGCTATTGATAAAGAACAGTTGGCACAGGCGCTGCTTTTTTGCGGGCCAAGAGGGGTTGGAAAAACTACCTGTGCGCGAATTGTAGCCCGTATGGTCAACAAATTCGAAGGCGCCGATATGGAGAATGCCGGTCAGCTCAATATTTATGAGCTCGATGCTGCCTCTAACAACTCCGTTGAAGATATACGAAATCTAATTGATCAGGTGCGTTACCCGCCTCAGTTTGGAAAATACAAAGTGTATATTATTGATGAGGTCCATATGCTTTCCAATCAGGCTTTTAATGCTTTTTTGAAAACATTGGAAGAACCGCCCTCATATGCCATTTTTATTCTGGCGACAACAGAAAAACATAAGGTAATTCCCACCATTCTTTCCAGATGTCAGATTTTTGATTTCAATCGCATTCAAAATGAAGATATTGCGGTCCATTTAAGAAAGATAGCAAAGCAGGAAGGTGTAAAAGCAGAAGATGAAGCCCTTCATCTCATAGCCCAGAAGGCCGATGGAGCATTGCGTGATGCCTTGTCACTTTTTGACCTAATTGTAACGTACTCATCAGGTGGGGAGGTAAGCTATAAAACCACCATAGATAATCTGCATATTCTGGATTACGATTACTATTTCAACGTAACTGATCTGCTTTTGGCGCAAGACCATGCTTCCGTGTTGTTGGTGTTTGATGAAATTCTTAAGAAGGGTTTTGATGGCCACAATTTTATTCTTGGCCTTGCAGAACACTTCAGAAACCTGCTTGTTTGTAAGGATAAATCGACCTTAAGCTTGCTTGAAGCTGCTGAAAATATCAGGCAAAAATATGCTGAACAAGCCGGAAAATCCTCTTCTTCATTTTTACTTACCGGGTTGAACATTGCTAATCAATGTGATTTGCAATATAAAGGTTCTAAAAACCAACGGCTCCTGGTTGAGCTTACTTTAATGAAGCTGGCTCATGTGAACCAGGCCCTCCAGGTTGCAGAAACTCTTGATGAATTAAAAAAAAAAGACTGAGTAAAAAGACGGGCGATTCCCCGGAAAAAAAGAGTACAACTACCTCTGGTAAACCGAAAGGGATATCTCGCGTTAAAAAGGAGCCACTTCGAAAAACACCTAAAATGATGGGGTTAAATGAAGCCAAATCCAGGCTTAACGAGGCTGAAAAAGAGAAAGTTGAAGAAGGAGTAGAACTACTGTCCGAGGATAAGCCATTCAATCAAGAACAATTTGATAAAGCCTGGGAAGAATTTGCCAAAATACTGAAAGAGTCCGGTAGAGAGGGTGATTTTGCGATCATGAAGCAGGAGTATTCGCTTACCGGCACAGATATCAACCTAACACTTCCTAACAGCTTTCAGCTACTTACACTAGAACGACTACAACAGGAATTGCTAACTTTTTTGAGAGAGAGGCTTCAAAATAGAAAAATTCAGCTCAATGCAGAGGTGAAAGCCAACTCTGAAGTGAAGATGGTATATACCAACAAGGAAAAATTCGATTACCTCGCAGAAAAGTATCCGCAACTTTTAGAACTAAAGCGCCGGCTTGATTTGGAAACGGACTTTTAGTTGTGGTTTAATCGCCTATTTTTTCTCCAAATTCGTAAATGAAGCCAATATCAATCACGTTATTGATTTGCCAGGGTACATATGAGGAATTATCTTCTTCGTTCTTTATTCTCACATTATCATCATAGATAACCCTGAACTGAAAGTTTACACTGATGTATTTCAATAGCTTGTAGTTCATGAACAACTCTCCAAAAACATCAATATGATCCGGGGTTTCATATTCATAGAAAAGTGATAGGTTGTATCTCAACTTCATGTTTTTTACCGGGCTAAAATTGTCAGATACTACAATGTTGGCACCCAGGTCCGACTTCCAGTTCATACCCGCAGGTACACCATTGGTAGGGAAATTTGACAACGAATCGTCCGTTACAAAGGTAAACCTTCCCGAAAGGGGGGCCAGCGTAAGTGCAAATTTATCTTTTTTGTAACCCAAACCGAATGACGGCGAAATGATGCCGGGATTTAAGAATTTCGAGTTGACAATCCTTTGATCACCCACTTTATTGTCGGCAAAACCTTTTAAAAACTGGGTGCGAAAGTCCAGGATACCATCGAGGTACCATTTGTTCACCAGTTTTCGGCCACCCTTAAAAATATAAATCAGAAAATCTTCATTTTTGATCAATAGGTTGGTGGATTCCCCTTGCCGAAGAAGGCTTATACCGGCGTCAAGCTTATTTTCCAATTTGAATTCGCCTCTGTCATAGTAGGCATATAAGTTAACAGTAGTACCCAGTGAGAAGCTCGGTTGATCGCCTCTTGTCCAGTCTTTTTGATATACATTCTGTAGGGTAAATGTCAATTTTCCACCTGTTTTCCAATACTTGATGGTGTCGGCCGGTGGCCGGTATTTGACAATTAGTGTGTCAATGCGTTTTTGGGCATTAGCCTGTGGAAAAAATAAAAATGTAAAAGAAAGTAAAAAAAACAATCTCATGGAACAGGCCGGATTTGAAGCACAAAAATAGTGAATAAGTGGCTTACTTGAAAACCGTTGGCTTAAATGAATGCAACTATTAGATATACGACCTTAAAATACTGATGAGTTCAATGGAAATATAGGCGCAAAAGAGATAGAAAGTTTAAACTACTGCCTTTATTTCATCCAATGCATTTTCCGTGAGTGGCTTGGTTATGAATTTTATTACATTCTCATTATTTACGATCTTATCGATATCACGCTTATTATCGGAGCTTGAAAGAATAATAACTTTACATTTGTTTTTAACAAATGAACTGAATTTTTCAAATTCATATAGGAATACAAAACCATCTACAATTGGCATATTGATATCAAGAATAATGATATCAGGAAGCTTATCCGCATCGTCCCTATTCTGTTCGAGGTATTCAAGGGCTCCTTTTCCGGAATTTTTAATTATTACCTCCTGAGCAAAATTTGTGATCTCTATAATTCTTCGGCTGATGAAATTATCTGTGTCGTTGTCATCTACCAACATCACCAAATCGATGGGATTCGTATCTTTAGACATATGCAACTATGTGTTATAATCGAAATATATGTAAAAATCTGCTTTAATCTTTAAAAAATGTATCTCCGTTGATATACCTGCGTGAAATTAAAAAATAATATTGAGAAACAAATGAAATAAGAACAATTTTTGTAGGAAAATTACAAATTTTCCTAAATATTCTTTTATTATCGTTTCAGTATTTTGAGTTGCTGCAATGGTTTTATCGCAAAGTCGGTTTTATTGTTCCACTCCATAAGGTCCTTTACACTTACTTCATATTGTCGCGCTATCCCGTATAAGGTTTCTTCCGGCTTTACTATATGTATAATATATTCTTCCTTGTTATGGCTTGCTCTTGCTGTTTTGGCTTGAGGGATTTTCAAATCTGTGCCTATGGCCAGGTTTTCAGATGTGTTCAACTGATTTATTTCCACAATTTCGCTGTGCTCTACGCCATATTTCAGTGAAATTCCATAAAGCGTCTCACCGGATTTTACAGTGTGGATAATTGTTTTGGATGGATTAAAACCGGTTTTTTTAGGCTCTACAGTAGTGTATTGTTCAACGTCATCTACCTTTGACTTCTCTGAAATAGCATGTTCATCAGCCTTTTCTTTTGGTGAATAGGCACTTTTTGCCTGTGAGGGTAGTTCACTACTTGCTATTTGTTTTTTAGGATGAAGTATTTTTTCAGGTATATCATGATATACAGGTGGCGTATCAGCTGGTCTGATATAACGCATCCAAAGCAATAACCCGGTTTTTATATCCGATTCTTTTTCCAACCTGTTTTTACGCATTAGCGATTTCAGCTTTACTCCATATTTTTGGGAAATGCCCCAAAGGGTTTCCCCGGGCAAAACAACATGGTAGTGCGTGGATGCCTTATTCCTTTTTCTTTGGAAGTAGTAAGGTTTACCTCTTTGAATTTGTTCAACGCCGGTCATGTCATTGAATTTCATAAACTTTTCTACTGAAATATCGCCCTGAAGCGCCAGCATATCTATAGTACTCCGGCCATCGGCCAGTGTGCCTTTCCTTCGATTTATTTTTGTGTCTTTCCCTTCTTTTTTCTCCAATTCCGGAAATAGTCTGGCATTGGCGAAGTCATATTTGTCAACAATGGCCTTGTATGCAAATGTCCTTTGATTCTGGTCGCCATTGATTCCCGAATGGTCACTCCTAATCTTCCTGCCTGCTATTCTTTTCGCCTTGCTGGCGTCCATGGGGATAACCAATGCATAACTTTTATCGGGGGGGACTAAGCCTTTTTTGAATCCTTTATTATATGACTCCAGCAACTCTTTGTCCACATTGAAGCTATCGGCAATGTTCTTCAATTTCTCATTTTTTTTACCCTCGTATTCCATGAGAAATAAAGGTGCCAAATCCCTTTTGTCCAATTCGGATTGAAAAGCTATTAAATGTGCCAGGAATTTTTTAACATACCAATAGGTGTGCTGGTCGATATCCATTTTATTTGCCCCGATATACTTCCTTTTGATATGTTTTTCAGCGCCACCTCTACCGGTTTGATAGGCCATAATGGCATATATCCAGTTCTTGAAATACAGGTGGTTCTTTTTGAGATATCGCGCGGCGCCCTGGGTTGATGATACTATATTCATCCGTTCATCTACAATATGATCTACACGAAGACCGACTTCACGCGCTGCGGGAACCTTAAATTGCCAAAAGCCTACTGCATTGGAAGATGAAACCGCATCCGGAATTAAGGCGCTTTCCTGAATAACGAGGTATTTAATTTCCTCGGGCACGTTTTCTTCATTTAAAATGCGCTCGATAATGGGGAAGTACATTTGCACCCTGGCCAGTTTTTTATCGAAATAACTCGGGCTTCGGTGAAGGGCATCTACATCAGCTTGTATCTGCTTACGGGCTTTTTCATTTATATGGAGTTTCAGGCCTGATATTTCAAGGGAAGAAGGAACCCGCGGGGTCTGTGCTGGCAGGCTGAAGCACAAGAGAAAAATAGCCGCCAAAGTTGAAAAAATACGTAATGACATATGTTTACAATTTCCTGATTAAAAATAATCCATCCCTGATTGACAATAAAATGTTTTCTACCCGATTATCATTCTGGATATGTTCATTAAATTCGGCTATGGCTTTCGTATCCTTGTCATTATGAGCAGGTTCAATCAGTTTGCCCTTCCATAATACATTATCAGCAATTATCAGGCTACCGGGTTGTACTTTATCAATCACCATCTCATAATAATTAAGATAATTCACCTTGTCAGCATCGATGAATACGATATCGAAAGTATAGTTGAGTTGGGGTATGATGGTAAGTGCATTACCAAAAAGAGGCTCAACTACATCAGATACACCTGCCTGTTCGAAAAATCCCGCATTGTTTTCCCTAAGCTCTTCGTTTCGGTCAATAGTAATTAATTTACCTCCGCTTTGAATACCTTCGGCGAGACAAATAGCAGAATAACCGGTATAGGTGCCGATCTCAAGTATATATTTAGGATGTATTAACTTGGATAGCATGGCAAGAGCCCTGCCCTGGACATGCCCTGAAAGCATATTTGGCTTAAGCATCCTGAGATGCGTATGCCGGTTTATTTTTTGAAGTACATCACTTTCTTCAGTGGTGTGTTGCTCTATATATTTTTCTATTTCTTCAGGTACGATCATCATTATGATTTATTTTTTTGGCCGGGCAGGTAATAAAGAAAACTAAGGCTGTTCTCATCAAAAATATCATTGGCAATATTCCAGAGCTCCATATCGTCTACGGCGCGTATTTGGGCTACCACCTCTTCAAAAGTAGGGATTAGCCCCAGGTCTAATAAACTTCGCCCCATCATGAGCATAAGGCTGGCATTATTTTCCTCCGACATGGCCAATTGACCGATGAATTGTTCCTTGGCGCGATGTAGTTGCACATTGGTAAGCGGTTTTAGTTTGAACTTTTTCAGTTCTTTCAGCGCCAGATCAACACATCGGTATAGCTGCTGGTGTTCGGTTCCGAAAAATATGCTAAAGAGGCCCGTATCGAGGTAAGGTGTATAATGTGCATCAATTGAATATACAAAGCCATATTTCTCCCTGATGCCCAGGTTCAGTCTGCTGTTCATACCCGGGCCGCCAAGTATATTGACCAATAGCATTAAGGCAATCCTTCTTTCATCTTTCAACGGGTAAGCAGGTTTGCCTATTGCGCATTGGGCCTGAGAGATTGGTTTTTTATGGATATTCGTTTTCGCTACATATAGTTTTTCATCATAGGCCTCTCTATCCGGACTGCCATTTTGAACCGGAGCGCTGCCAATATATTTCCTTACAATGCCTTCCATCTTTTTTGGAGGCAAATTGCCCACAATGGAAAAAACTATTCTCTCAGGCGACATATTCTGCTCAATGAACCTGTAAAAGTCGTTTCTGTGAAAACTGCGAACACTTTTTTGGGTGCCCAGTATATTATAACCCAAGGGATGACCACTAAATATGACCTGGTCAAACTCATCCTGTATGGCATCTTCCGGGTTGTCTTTATACATAGTCATTTCTTCCAATATCACCTTTCGTTCACGCTCAATCTGTTTTTCGGGGAAAACCGAATTAAAGGTAATATCCGTAAGCAACTCAATAGATTTATCAATGTGTGAACTCAGGGTGGATGCGTAAAAACACATTTTCTCTTTAGTTGTGTAGGCATTCAATTCGCCACCAACCGAATCGATTCGGTTTAGTATATGGTAGGCTTTCCTCTTTTCAGTACCCTTGAAAGCCATATGTTCCCAGAAATGGGCCAGGCCTTCCTGGTCAGGTCTTTCATCCCTGCTTCCAATATCCAGTATAAATCCGCAATGTACTAGATTAGTCGAGGCCACTTGTTTGTACACAACGCGAATCCCGTTTTCCAGGGTAATAAGATCGTATTCCATATCGCTGCTTGTCCAACAAAAAACAAATGTACGAGGTATTGATACAATTTAAAATGGATTTTGCCAAAACAAGTGATTACAGGTTGATGTATGGCCCTGCATTTTGGTAAAAGCCATTCCAACATTACGGAATCGGGACTTTTGCTGTTTCTTTGATTGAATAATTCTATATTTGGCTTACAGAAACACTAACTAAAAAATCAATTCCATGAAATATTTTCCTATTAAAAAGGACCTCTACAATTTAAACCGTCAAAATCTGGTAAAACAACTCAAACCACGTTCTGTAGCTGTTTTCAACTCCAATGATATCATGCCGACCAGTGCTGACGGCACTATGAAATTTAAACAGCATTCTGATATATTTTACTTGTCTGGTATTGACCAGGAAGAAAGTATACTGGCAATAGCGCCGGATCATCCTGACGAAAACTTAAGGGAAGTTCTGTTTCTTAGACAAACGAATGAAGAAATAGCTATTTGGGAAGGACACAAATATACGAAAGAGGAGGCATTCGAGTCGTCAGGCATTAAAAATGTACAATGGCTGGATAACTTTGATAAGCTTTTCAATAATATAATGTTGGAGAGTGATTTTGTGTATTTAAACACAAATGAGCATATGCGTGCTGCTGCTGAAGTACAGACACGCGATAAACGATTTATTAATTGGTGCCAGAACAAATATCCATTACATAATTATCGAAGAATCGCACCAGTTATGCACCATCTTCGTGCCATTAAATCCCAATTGGAAATTGATGTACTTCAAAAAGCCTGTGATATTACTGAACAGGGATTTCGAAGGATACTCAACTTTGTAAAACCAGGCGTAATGGAGTTTGAAATTGAAGCGGAATACATCCACGAATTCATTCGCAACAGGGCCAATGGCTTTGGCTATGATCCCATTATTGCTTCGGGATTTAATGCGTGTGTATTGCACTACATAGATAACAACAGCGAGTGTAAAGATGGTGACTTACTACTGATGGATGTTGGGGCACAATATGCGAACTATAATGCAGATTTAACGAGGACTATCCCGGTAAATGGTCGATATTCTGACCGTCAAAAAGCGGTATATAATGCAGTTTTGCGAGTTCAGAGAGAAGCAATGAAAATGTTGGTTCCCGGTAATTCAATTCCTGAGTATCATAAAGAGGTAGGTAAGCTTATGGAAAAAGAGCTTCACGACCTGGGACTTCTGGACAAAACGGATATCAAAAATCAAACTGAAGCAAATCCTGCATATAAAAAGTACTTTATGCACGGTACCTCTCACCACCTTGGTCTTGATGTACACGATTATGGGAATTGGTACAGAAAGTTTGAGCCGGGTATGGTTTTGACTGTAGAACCAGGTATTTATATCCGGGAGGAAAGTATTGGTATTCGAATAGAAAATGATGTGGTAATCACTGAAAATGGTATTCACGATCTGATGAAGAGTATTCCGGTTGAAACGGATGAGATCGAGGAGATTATGAATAGCTAAAACGAAAAACTTCTCAAAAGAAAAGGTCAGCTTCATTCCGGGTTGGCCTTTTATTATGATGTAAAGCGCTGCCTTTATACTTTATACCTGAAATTTTCAATTTATCAGTCGTCATAAGATATTTCAAATGACGATTTCAGGTTAATCTGATCAAATAATAGAAAGATGCATTAATAAAGTAAGGCATTAGAAATCAGGTTGTAAAAAACCGGTCGGTTATTGAACAGGGCGAAAGTTTATGGTCGCTTATTTGTTTAAATAAAGCAACCTAAACGTACGATTTGATATTGATGGAATTATTAACTGAGTATTTGGGATAAAAAAAGCCGTCCTTATGAACGGCCACTATATAATGACAGATATCATATATCAATTATTTTTTATGCTTTAATGCCTTGTTTTTTAACATTTCCCGGTCTGCAGTGATAGACGGATCGCTGTATATATTCTTTGAAAGATCGGCAACCACTTTTTTGTTATATCCAAGCTTTTCCGCAATCTCTTCGCAATAAGCTATTTCAGATTTAAATACCTGCCTGTCAATCTTCATAAGCTGAATTACCATGTATAGGTATTCAAATCTCTCATCCTCCGTAAGCATGTTTAATTCTTTGATAGGTTCAGGCTTTCTGATTATTTCAGCCACGTCATCTTCATCAAATCCATGGGCTTTTGCAATCAAATGGATTCTTTTTAATTCAGAACTGGTTAATTCGTTGTCAATAGTAGCGAGATTAACCAGGATATTTAATTTGCTCTTAGACATATTTATAGGATTTTAAAAAAATGCTCGCTCGGTTTATTTATTTGAATGGAAAAATACAAATATTCCAATAAGTTGTTAACTTTTTTCGATAAATAAAAAATTATTCGGATATCTGACTGTACAATATAGTTAATTATCATTTTATATTCCACTCAATTTTTTTTAAGTCGTTGTTCGCAGCGCCCGAATGCGTCAATTCCACAAAATGTACTTCCATTTTTTTACTTATTGTAATAACTGTTGAACAACGCGTTCCATATCCCTCCATATCGATGTGCATGGCAGACAGTTTTTTTTCTATTTCCCTGGGTACGCCGGTATCCGGTAATAACTCGTCAGAGGCTTCAGATTTGTCATTGAGCAAATTAAATAGTGTATGGTCATCAATACGATCTGTTTTTATAAGCTGCTGCAGTTTTTTTCTGCCATTTTGTACTTTGGGCCATGGGGTGTTAAGCAAATGATTGCTCAACCCATGAATACCATCTTCTATCGTGGTGATCTGATTGCTGATATTTGAATAATGGTAATAACCCGAATGATCTCGCAGTAATAAATTATATCCATTGAAAGGCCGCTGGTCATTTTGAAGTTTTTCTAGAAAATGTATGGCGCTGTCATCATTCTCCAGGTAATCTTTTGTGATTTGTCCTCGAGAGGGTGCTATTGGGTCCATATGGTCCGGGTCTCTAAAATTGGTGATTGCCGCCATTTTACCCAACTTACTCATTCCAATCCATGTACCACCGGCTTTAAGGTCCCTGCCGGATACTATTTCCCGGTCGGGCCAATAGTCGAGAGGAGTGGTGGGCCTTTGATAGAACTCATCCCGGTTGGCGGCAAGTATTAATTCATATTGCGGGTGGCAATTTATTCCGAAGAGAATTAGGCACATATCACAGCTTATAAATAAAATCTTATGTAAATTCGTTGTAATAATACAGCAATGAATTAAAAATGTTCGGGTTTTTTAAACGAAATAAGTCTAAATCGCGCGGAGGCGGCCTACAGCTAAAGGATCTTCATCATCAGGTTATTCAGGAGGGTGATCTGGTACAGGCCTATCGTTACAATCTTGGCAGATGCATTGTGATCAGGGAGAATGAAGGGATCGCTTATAAATCGCTGGAAATTGACAAAGTGGTAAGTTGGCCCTATATGATAGACGCTTCCACAGAGTTGCAGAAAGTAGAACGGCTTGAAAATGGTTCGGATAAATAATTGAGCGCTATTTTTTGGAATTTCCAAATAAGGGATGTGTTCTTAAACAATTCTTCAGATAAAATAAGCTTTCTGCAATTTTCTGCTAATTTTGCAGCCTTTAAAAGTATGCCAATAAATTTTTGGATAAGGCGCCCGTTAATAAGTAATAATTGCGCCAAATTAATCCGGATATCGAAAAAATTATGCAAAACAAGTATTTCATTATCGACTTCGACAGCACCTTTACCCAGGTAGAAACACTCGATTTACTTTGTGGGATCTATTTAGACGGGAAACCCGAAAAAGAGGATGTGCTAAAACGCATCAAGCATATCACAGATCTGGGAATGGAAGGGAAAATGTCGTTTAGGGAAACCCTGGAAGAGCGGATTGCTTTGTTAAAAGCCAATCAGAAGCACATTGATAAACTGGTAGAGCAACTAAAACAAAAGGTGTCCAAATCTTTTGTGCGAAATAAGGAGTTCTTTCAAAAGTATCCTGATAATGTATTTATAATTTCCAATGGCTTTAAAAATATCATTGAGCCTATAGTTACCGAATATGGCATAAAAAAGGAAAATATTTTTGCCAATGAGCTTACGTTTGATGCAGAGGGTAATATTTCGGGGTACGATGCGGAAAATCCATTATCTGATGATAATGGCAAAGTGAATATTTTACATTCACTTAACCTGAATGGCGATATCTATATGATAGGCGATGGCTATAATGATTATGAAGTGAAAGCCGCCGGTTTAGCCAATAAATTCTATGCCTTTACCGAAAATGTTGAGCGTTCTTCCGTTACAGAAAAGGCCGATCATATTGCGCCCAGTCTCGATGAGATTTTATACCATAATAATATAAAAGGCTCAATTTCTTATCCAAAGAACAGGATAAATGTTCTGTTGCTGGAAAATGTACATAGCAAAGCGGTTGATGCTTTAAAAGAAGAAGGATACAATATAGAGGTTCACCCCGCAGCTATGGATGAGGATGAACTTTGCGAGCGCATCAAGAATGTTTCGATTATAGGAATTCGCTCCAAAACACATATAACAGCAAAGGTGTTGGAAAATGCCAACCGGCTTATTGCAGTAGGAGCCTTCTGCATCGGTACAAACCAAATTGATCTTGAAGCCTGCCTTAAAAAAGGGGTTGCGGTTTTCAATGCACCTTTCAGCAACACAAGGTCTGTGGTAGAATTGGCCATTGCCGAAATCATAATGCTCATGCGAAATTTACCTGACAAAATCCGTTCGATGCATGAAGGCAAATGGGACAAATCTGCCAGGAACAGCTTTGAGATCCGCGGTAAAAAACTCGGTCTTATTGGTTACGGCAATATTGGGTCACAGCTTTCAGTAATTGCGGAAGCCATGGGAATGGATGTTTATTATTACGATGTGATTGAAAAGCTTGCCCATGGCAATGCAACCAAGTGCAATACATTACATGATTTGTTGAGCAGGGTTGATGTAGTTTCATTGCACGTAGATGGAAGGCCGGAAAATAAAAATTTACTTGGGCCAAAAGAGTTTGCCCAAATGAAACAAGGAAGTATTTTACTCAATTTGAGCAGGGGGCATGTGGTTGATATTGCTGCGTTATGCAACGCCATGGAATCCGGTAAAGTTATAGGCGCTGGTATAGATGTATTCCCAAAAGAACCAAAAAGTAATAATGAGGCATTTGAGTCTGATGTAAGAAATTCACCCAACACCATTCTGACTCCACACATTGGAGGGAGCACCCTTGAAGCACAGGAAAATATTGGCTCTTTTGTACCGGGTAAAATAGTTGAATACATCAATACCGGTTCTACCACGAATAGCGTTAATTTCCCTGAAATTCAATTGCCACCATTTGATAATGCTCACAGGCTCATTCATATCCACCATAACCGACCGGGCGTTCTTGCTGCCATAAACCAGATACTGGCTGAACACGATATTAATATCTTGAGTCAGTATCTGAAAACCAATGAATTGATCGGTTATATGATCCTGGTGGTTGACAAGGAATACGATAATGAGGTGATCAATGAATTAAAAAATATTGAACATACAATTCGTTTCAGAGTTCTTTATTAATTTGGAATATGAAAAAAGCACTGATAACAGGTATTACAGGGCAAGACGGCGCTTATTTGACTGAGTTTCTGCTGAAAAAGGGCTATGAAGTACATGGAATTAAGCGACGCAGCTCACTATTCAATACCGATAGGATCGACCATTTATATCAGGATCCGCATGAGAAAGATGTGAAATTGAGGCTGCACTATGGTGATCTTTCAGACTCCTCTAATATCATCCGAATTGTGCAGGAAGTTCAACCGGATGAGATTTATAATCTGGGTGCGATGTCGCATGTTAAAGTCAGTTTCGATTCACCCGAGTATACGGCCAATGTGGACGGACTGGGAACACTACGAATACTTGAAGCTGTTCGCTTGTTAGGAATGATTGAAAAGACTAAAATCTATCAGGCTTCCACTTCTGAGCTATACGGACTTGTACAGGAGGTTCCACAAAGTGAAAAAACGCCCTTTTATCCGCGTTCGCCTTATGCAGTGGCCAAATTATATGGTTATTGGATCACAGTAAACTACCGGGAGGCATATAATATGTATGCCTGCAATGGCATATTGTTTAATCATGAATCACCTTTGAGGGGTGAAACATTCGTTACACGAAAAATCACACGTGCAGTAGCCCGGATTGCCCTGGGTTTGCAGGACACGGTTTTTTTGGGCAACCTCGATGCAAAACGGGACTGGGGTCATGCGAAAGATTATGTAGAGGCCATGTGGCTGATGCTTCAGCAGGAAAAAGCGGAGGATTTCGTCATAGCTACAGGTATTACCACATCGGTTCGCGACTTTGTTAAAATGAGTTTTAAAGAGTTAGGTATTGAGCTGGATTTCGAGGGAAGTGGTGATAGTGAAATAGGTAAAGTAGCCAAATGTAAAAACAAAAACTATCAGCTTGAAGAAGGCCAGGTAGTGGTTAAGGTTGATCCACGATACTACAGACCAACGGAAGTAGAGTTGTTAATTGGCGACGCTACAAAAGCCCGGGAAAAACTGGGTTGGGAGTTGAAATATGACCTTCCGGCGCTTGTAAAAGATATGATCACTGCTGATGTGAATTTGTTCAAAAGAGATAAGTATTTATTGAAAGGCGGCCATAAAGTACTGAATTACCATGAATAAATCAGGCAAAGTTTACGTGGCCGGTCATAGGGGGATGGTAGGTTCGGCTCTTGTGAGAAAATTAAAAAGCCTTGGATTTGAAAATATCGTTTCCCGTACATCAAAGGAACTGGATTTAACCGACCAGAGCCAGGTGGCCCGGTTTTTTGAAAGTGAAAAACCTGACTATGTTTTCCTCGCTGCCGCCAAAGTGGGAGGGATTTATGCCAACAATACTTATCGCGCTGACTTTATTTACGAGAACCTGATGATCCAAAATAACGTGATTCATCAGAGTTATGTCAATGGCGTTGAAAAGCTCATGTTTTTAGGCAGCTCCTGCATTTATCCGAAAATGGCCCCTCAACCTTTGAAAGAAGATTATTTATTGACAGGTAAACTGGAATATACTAACGAACCCTATGCCATAGCAAAAATTGCCGGTATTAAAATGTGTGAGTCTTACCGGCTACAATACGGTTGTGACTACATTTCTGTGATGCCAACTAATCTTTATGGGCCTAATGATAATTATGACCTCGATAATTCACATGTGCTTCCCGCTTTAATAAGAAAGTTTCACGAAGCCAAAATAAATGATCAGAAAGAAGTGACCATTTGGGGTACCGGGTCACCTAAACGTGAATTTTTGCATGTGGATGATCTTGCGGATGCCTGTGTTTATCTAATGGGCCATTACGATGAGCCTGAATTGATCAATATCGGTACAGGTGAAGACCTTTCCATCAAAGATCTGGCCCTCATGATTAAGGATGTGGTTGGATATAATGGGGATTTGAAATTTGACACTTCTAAACCAGATGGAACGCCGAGGAAATTAATGGATGTAACCAAATTGCATCGTTGTGGCTGGAAACACTCAATAGGCCTCAAAAGTGGCATTGAAAGTGTTTATCATGGCTTTGCTGAACGCTACGGTGAAATGAAAGGGGTAGAGGTTTAGCCCGGAATCGGCCAATAGGATCTTCTACTATGGCCTTAAAATGCTGCAAAACAGCACATTACACTCACTTAACTGATAGCTATCAGAACTATGGTTTATTTTCATACGTGGCTGTTTTATTGCATTTTAAAGCCTCATAACAAAGCTCTATTGACGAAACCGGGTTTAATTGTAAGCCTTTATGTCATGTTATGGTTTTAAGAGCCTCCCACGGGACTTGAACCCGCGACCTGCTCATTACGAGTGAGCCGCTCTACCAACTGAGCTAAGGAGGCCTATCCTGCATTACATGGTTTATTTCAATTCAAAGAAAATATATTTCCGCTGGACGCTCAAAGCTCCTATAAATTTATGGAATAAATTGAAATGGAAATTGCGTGGGGTTAAAAAAGTAACCCACCGAGCCGAATGGGGTTTTTAACAAACCTCCAATAGACAGGTTTTGGGTTTCCAGACTATCGCAACCTTCCACTGTTATCCTGCACGATGTACGAGGTCCCTAAAAGGGATGAGGCCTGGTTTTGATAGCAGGTACACCCGGTATTTGTTTAACGTTAGGTTTGAAAAACGCAATCCACGACTCGGATGGGTAATTTCTTTTTCCATCTGCTTTTGCAAAGGTAACAGCTTTATTCATGCAAGTTCAAGGGATTTATCAAATAAAATTTTTATTATTGGATAAATGAATAACTTGAGGCCGCTTCAAATTGAACCAACAGTTAAAACACCCAAGATAAATTTCGATCCCGAAAAAGGTGTTTTGCTGATGTCGGGAAGATCGATGCCTGAAAACGTGCTTGATCTTTTTGAACCTATACTGGATTGGGTTGAAGAATACTGTAAGTATCCGGCAGATACAACCACCCTTATTGTAAAACTGGAGTATTTCAATACGAGCTCAGCCAAATGTATCTTAGAATTGTTACGCTTTCTGGAAAAAGCCCGGATGTCTAATAATAATATTCTGGTTAAATGGTTCTATGAAACGGATGATGAAGATATGCTGGAAACCGGTGAAGATTTCAGTGAGATTGTCAGGGTGCCTTTCGAACTTGTGCCCATGCCACCCGATTAAAAATAAGGCGAATAATAAAAGGCTGTCGATCGACAGCCTTTTATTAATTTATATCACAGGCAATTTTACATCATGCCGCCCATGCCACCCATTCCGCCTGGAGGCATAGCAGGCGCTCCTTTGTCTTCTTCTGGTTCATCAACTACTACGCACTCAGTAGTGAGCAACAGTGATGCAATAGAAGCAGCATTTTCAAGTGCAAGACGAGTTACTTTGGTTGGATCGATGATACCTGCCTCGAATAAGTTCTCGAACTTATCTTCGCGGGCATTATAACCAAAGTCGCCTTTACCTTCTTTTACTTTTTGTACGATCACGGATCCTTCACCACCGGCATTCTCGACGATAGTTCTCAAAGGATACTCAAGTGCAATTCTTACGATATTTACACCGGTAGTTTGATCTTCATTCTCTACTTCAACAGCATCGAGCGCTTCGATGGCTCGTACAAGAGCTACCCCGCCACCAGCTACAATACCTTCCTGGACAGCAGCTCGTGTGGCGTGTAAAGCATCGTCAACGCGGTCTTTTTTCTCTTTCATCTCTACTTCAGTAGCTGCACCAACATAAAGGATGGCAACACCACCAGAAAGTTTAGCTAAACGCTCTTGAAGTTTTTCTTTGTCGTAATCAGAAGTAGTATTCTCGATCTGAGCTTTAATCTGAGCAACCCTGGCATTGATATCTTCTTTTTTACCAGCGCCGTTTACAACGATTGTGTTGTCTTTATCAATGTTGACTTTTTCAGCAGTACCGAGGTAATCTAATGTAGCGTTTTCAAGTTTGTATCCTCGATCCTCAGAAATAACCGTACCACCAGTCAACACAGCGATATCTTCCAACATTGCTTTTCTGCGGTCACCAAAACCTGGCGCTTTTACAGCAGCCACTTTCAGTGATCCTCTTATCTTGTTTACTACAAGTGTAGCAAGGGCTTCGCCTTCCACATCTTCTGCAATGATCAATAAAGGCTTGCCGGTTTGTGCAATGCCTTCAAGAACAGGAAGCAATTCCTTCATATTGGAGATCTTCTTATCGTAGATCAAAATGTAGGGAGACTCCAGCTCAGCTTCCATTTTTTCAGTGTTGGTAACAAAGTAAGGTGAGAGGTAACCTCTGTCAAACTCCATACCTTCCACTGTTTTAACCTCTGTTTCAGTGCCTTTGGCCTCTTCCACAGTGATTACACCGTCTTTGCCAACTTTATTCATGGCATCGGCGATCATTTGGCCAATTTCTTTGTCGTTGTTGGCAGATATGGTTCCAACCTGTGCAATTTCGTTGGAATCTTTAATGGCTTTAGACTGCGACTTAAGGTTTGCAACAACAGCGGTTACCGCCTTGTCAACACCTCTTTTCAGGTCCATTGGGTTGGCGCCAGCAGCCACGTTTTTAATCCCGTAGTTGAAGATCGCCTGGGTCAGTACGGTTGCAGTAGTTGTGCCATCACCTGCATCGTCAGCTGTTTTAGAAGCAACTTCCTTTACCAACTGAGCAGCCATATTCGCCACAGCATCTTTCAACTCAATTTCTTTGGCAACTGAAACACCGTCTTTTGTTACAGTAGGTGCGCCAAATTTTTTGTCAAGGATAACGTTTCTACCCTTGGGGCCGAGCGTTACTTTTACGGCGTTGGCAATTTCTTCCACACCTCTTTTTAACTTCTCTCGAGCTTCGGCATCAAAATGAATTTCTTTAGCCATATTTTTTCTTGTTTTTTGTTTTTAAAGTTTGATTATACAATCGCAAAAATGTCAGATTCCCTCATGATGAGATAATCCTTACCTTCTACTGAAAGCTCAGTGCCGGAATATTTACCATACAATACGGTATCACCAACTTTCACTGTCAATGGCTCATCTTTTTTGCCATTACCTACAGCAACTACTGAACCTCTTTGAGGCTTTTCTTTTGCAGTGTCAGGAATGATGATTCCTGAGGCTGTTTTTTCTTCTGCGGGAGCAGGTTCAACCAGAACCCTGTCCGCAAGTGGTTTGATACTTACTTTCGACATATGTTTACGAGGTTAATTTGTTTCACAGATACCCTACTATCATTTCTTATGCCAAAGATTATTTGTCAGCTTTTCCCATCTATTCTCTGACAATTTTTCATATTCGTCTGTCATTTCTTGTCATGCCTATGGCAGTTTTGGCAGCATCCTCTTGATTTATTTTTGAATTATGTCTACTTTTTAAGTTGATTTTGTCAAATTTTTTAGTCTATGAAGAAGTTAGAAGAAGATTGGCTGACCAAAGGTCTTATTGATTTTGAGTACAAGAAGTACATCCTGTTGGATTATTTACAGCACATTAAGGAACAGTTCAAAGAAAGAAGACTGTACCCTTTTCTTTCAGATCTTGTATTCCACTACAATCACCTGCTCACCATTGAAGAGCAAAAGAAGGTGATCAAAGAAGCCTTTCCCAAGCGAATAACGAAGGCTGATTTTAAAAAACTGGAATTCACATATCAGAAGCTGGTTGAGGAGGAAGAAATAATGGAAGAGCTGAAAGCTATCATTGAATTTGCGCTTTCAAAAATTAAAGAACCGCTGAAAGAAGGAAAGGAAATATACGAATATGTTGAAAGTGGAATTGAATTTAGTCCGGTAGGGCTTGAGCCATTAAGGCTGGAAGAAGGGTATCTGTTTATAAGTGAAGAGAACTTGCCGCAATTTAAAGTGTATCGGTACATGATGACCGTATTTCAAAATGCAATGGAATCATTCCGGGGTATTCACACTCATTTCATCGGTGATTATATCAGAAGTATTCACCGGACTTTTGAAAATGTAAAAGGAGAATTGGTACGCACATTTACCGAACTGCCCAATCCGGCGACGTACCTGGTACATTCAAAGGTGATTGTGCCTCATCAGGAAACGTTGCTTCCCATAGCAAAACGCATGCTGGTGCGACACGTATCGGTGAATCCTAAG
>DNTA01000216.1 GCA_003500135.1 Cytophagales bacterium
CAAAGTGCCTAAGTCAATAGTACAATTAATCTGTATTGCTTTTTGTATCTGACGGGCCATAATTCAATTTACGAAATTTTTGGCAGTATGATAACAATAGCTTAAACGGCCTGCATGCTAATCAGCTTGTGGTACAGACCACCTTTTTCTATCAGTGAGTTGTGATCGCCGCGCTCTACAATTTCTCCATCTCTGATCACCAATATCTCGTCTGCATTTTGGATGGTGCTTAACCTATGTGCAATAACCAATGAGGTCCGGTTTTTCATGAGGTTCGACAGGGCTTCCTGAACAAGTTTTTCCGATTCTGAATCCAGTGCTGAAGTTGCCTCATCCAAAATTAAGATATCCGGATTTTTCAGAACAGCACGAGCAATGCTGATACGTTGCCTTTGACCTCCGGAAAGTTTGGAGCCTCTTTCCCCAATAACCGACTGATAACCGTGTTCGGTTTGCATAATGAAATCATGTGCATTGGCTATTGATGCAGCCCTGGTAACGGCTTCTTCTGTTGCATGATCCACCCCGAAAGCGATATTATTAAAAATTGTATCATTGAACAGGATCGATTCCTGCGTTACGATGCCCATATGTTGCCTGATGGAGTGGTAGTCGTAGTCGCGAAGCGAAATGTTATCAATTTTTATTTCACCTTCGATAGGGTCATAAAAACGTGGAATTAAGTCGGCTATTGTAGATTTCCCTCCTCCGGAAGGGCCGACAAGTGCTACCATTTTACCTTTTTTAATAGTAAAGTTGATGTCTTTCAATACTTTTTCCTTGGCATAAGCGAAAGAGACATTTTCAAACCGAATATCTTCTTTAAAAGCTTCCAGGTGCAGAGCATCCTCTTTATTGGTGATTTCTGAAGGGGTATCGACGAGGTCAAAGACACGGTCGGCAGCGGCTATGCCACGTTGCATGGCGGTAACAGATCGCGAAATATTTTTGGCAGGGGTCAATACCATAGCAAAGGCTCCAAGATAAGTTAAGAAAGCGCTTGGCGCCATTGTTCCTTCATTAATTACCAGGTTCCCGCCATAGATCAAAATACCTGAAACGGCTACAACACCTAAAAACTCGGACATTGGGCTTGCCAATTGATTTTTCTTTTCAAAACTGAAGTTCAACCGGGCGTACTTCCTGATTTCCGAACCAAATACTTTGTCGATGTACTTTTCAGCATTAAAAGCTTTGATCACACGCATACCGCCAAGTGTTTCATCAAGTATATTATTGATGCGACCTATGGACTGTTGATTTTCCATGCCGCTTTTTTTCAAGCGCTTTGCCAATTCGGTAATTAAAATCCCCGATAGAGGGAGGATGAGGAAAGTGAATAATGTAAGTTCGGGTGATAGAAATATCAGGAACGCAAAATAAGCGATGACGGTAGGCGGGTCTAAAAAGAACACTTTGAGGGAGTTGGTAATCGATGATTCCACCATTTGCACATCGTTGATGATCCTTGAAATGATATCACCTTTGCGCTGTTCTGTAAAATACCCGACATGTAACTTACTGATATTGATAAAGATCCTTTCCCTAAGATTTTTAATAACCCGTACACGTACCCTGGATAAAGTAATGGTAGAGAAATACCGGAATAAGTTGGACAAAAATACCGATGTGGTAACCATAATGCATACATAAATCAAGGTTCCGAATCGTCCATTTAACTCGGATGAAATGTACATGTAGTGGTTGAATAACGAAATGATATAATCACCTGAGATCGAAAATTCAGGTTTTTCGGTATATTTGGCCAGCGTTTCGGGATCTACCTTTTCGAAAATCACATTTAATAAAGGAAAAAACAGGGAAATATTGATAAGGCCGAAAATAATGGATAGAAATGATGTGCTTACAAATTGCGGTAAAAAGCTGGATAAGGGTTTGGCAAAATTTATGATCCGAAGGTATGTTTTCATCCCGTTACGATTTAAGTGTGCAAAACAATCAACTTCTGTTGATATTTAAAAGGGAATTATGCCATAGTTCCATCAAAAGTCGTAGGTGGCCCTGGCCATATTCCACCTGAAGCCGAGCGATAAATGTGTGGTATTTCGATTTCTTGCTGCCTGTTCATTCACTACATCTCGATATACTCCTCTGACATCAATGAACATATTGTGCATTATTTGGTAGCTCAAAGTAAGGTCGGCATAGGTAAAGTTGGTACTCAAACCCTGCCCGATTTCATTATTGTAATCCTGTTGCCTGTCGATATAGCTTTTCATAACTTCCTTGCCCCAGTTTATACTATCAGCTTCGTCAGTACCATAATTTGATAAGATGGCAGTACCCGAAACAGTAAACTTAGGCCAGGGTTGGGCCACAAAACGCGCTACAAATTCTGTGAAATTCGCTCCATAAGGATGGGCAAGTGGCATGCGATAATGTGCATAGTTCGTATACTGGTCAAAATGCTGATACATATACGGTCTGGCAAAGTTGTATTCTCCCATCACATCAAAGTTTTCAATGCCAAATGCATTGATGTATTTCAGCCCTAGCTGGGTGGCGAATTTGTTGGCCCACCAACCTTCCCCGGAAGTCAACTCTTTTAAGTAAAATTCATCAAGGGTTAACTGTCCGTAAAACGAGAAATGTGAAAGGAAGTTCCATTTCCAGTCCAACCCAACCAGAATATTTGAGGCGCTGCCCCGCTGATGTTCCAGGGCCCTGTAAAAAATTATGGGATTCAAGTAAGCTACATCGAATGAATTTCCGGTGGAGTCTCCCAAAACTACAGACTCAAATAATCCGATATTCAGGTTTTTACCAATATTTACACTCAGGTGATGATGCGCCAGGAATTTAACCGGGTAATCACCATTGGTTGTACCGGTAGGCCCGGCATTTACATCAGATATTAGCTGAGTAAAAAGGTTGGTATAATTGATTTTCCAGATTCTTGTATTGATCCGGGCATAGAAATAATTATTGCTAAAATCGCTCACAACAGTGGAGCGATAACCATTCCCAATAAACTGTTTGTCAAAACCCACCTGAAAATTGATGTATTCCGGAATAAAATCGAATGAGATACCGCCCTTTGCATTGAAATAATCATATCCATTATCGCCAAAGGACTTCCAGAAACCCTGACCGGGAATTACGCCGTTCTGTTCCTGGTACTCACGAACGTATGAGGGCAAAACCTCCTGGTTTTCTGTAATCCAGGTGTAAAAGCCCAGTCTTTTGGCAATGGTTCCTCTTATCGATATCCCACGCGTATTGGAATAGGTCAATACGTCGGAGGCGGTTTCTTTACCCACATTGAAATGAATAATGGGATTGACATGTAAGTCGAAATCTTTCACATCTACATGATACAGATCTGATTTTTTACGATAAAAAGTATTCCAAATAGGCCTTTTGGCATCATTGTCTGCTTTTTTACCCCACTCCCAATTATCGCTGGCCAGGTAATTTAAATTGAAAACATCAATTTTATTCAGAGCGATTTCCTGACTGATTATTGTATCGGCAAAAGCAGCAATATTCTGCCTTTGTATGGGTTTAATATGGCTATGAAAATAAGGGGACATCTCTCCGCTTAGAATTTCATATCGCTCAATTAAGTGATAATAATCCCGGTCCAAAATGGCATGTGTACTTTGGCCTTTTGCCACCTGGGTGAAAAGGATAAAGCAAAAGATAAAGGGTACTAGTTTTTTCATAGATACATATTCACCCCAAAACTAGTAAGATTTTAAATTCAAAGAGCCAGATTTAGACGAAATGGCGACTTAATACCGATAAGCTGTGATAAATCGATTTAAAAATTACAACCCACAGTACTTTCTGTAATAGTTAGCGGCCTTTTTTATCCCGATTTCATAAGCTTTTCTGAAATCAACACAGGCATTCATGCGGTGTCCTATCGAGTAAGCAGTATGTCCTCTATACAAATAAGACTGGCCAAGTTCAGTGTGGTCACTGTCAGTCCAGTATTTTGTGTTTCTTTTTGCTTCCAGAATTTCGATTGATTTTGAAAAATCATCATAAGCAGTGTTATGTCTGCTGTTATTGTGTTCACACAAAGCCTTGTAGAGATAGCTCAATTCATTAGTTGGATTATTTTTAATCGAAGAATTGAAATCCTGAATTGCCTTTTGATATTGATCGTTACTCATATAATAAATCCCCCTTTTTGTATAGGCATCACTATTAGAAGGGTTTAGTCCGATCATTCGGTCATAGTCTTGCAAAGCTTTTAAAGGTTCATCGTCATTGGCATACAATTCACTTCTAAACTCGTAATACTGGTAATTATCAGGGTTTAAGGCAATTGCCGTATTAATGTCCTGTAGAATTTCATCGTAAACCTTCCATCCATGTGCTTCTTCGTAGATCTTGTATTTCAGTTGACTTCGTTGTGCATAATAGGCGCTATTATCGGGGTCGAGCGATATAGCTTTGGAAATGAAATCTATGGCTTCATAGTATCTTTCGTGTTGAGCGGATAGCGCCCCTGCAGCGGCCATAACACGACTGCTATTGCCGTAGTCTTCCCTTAGGGTTTTAATTGCCTGATTTACCTTCTGTACATCTCCCAGTTCTATGCTGATGTAGCCTTTAAGTAATAGATAATCCGCCATATAAGAACTTTTATCTATTTCATATAATATGGCTTTGTCTACGTTTTTTAATGCTTCCTCGAAATCATTCTTTTCTTTGAGACTTTTTGATTTCATGTAGTAAGCGCTTGCGTAGGTGTCGTTCAGTTCCAGAGCCTTATCGAAATAAAAATTAGCCTGATTATACTGCTTTTCTTCAAATTTCTGGATGCCCATATTCAGATAATCGGAGGGGCCCATTTGTGCTGAAACGGATGAAGCAAATAATATAAAAGCGATAGACACGAAATATTTCATAGGGTGATGTTGTAGGATGAAACCAATCTATAAAATTATACGAAAGACGGACCATTTAAAAGTAGATTCTCATAAATTTTTTAACTTTGTAGGGTTCTAAAACCCAGCAATTCAGTTTAAACATTTCAAGATCCGTATGATTTAGGTATAGTTGGCCATGAGGCAAAGTAAATCTGTCCTTCCTGATTTTTCATAAAGGTAAATTTAGCTGTCATTAATTCATAATTGAGTTGTTTCCCCCTTTCTGTTTTATTGCATTAGGCGCTTAGGTCATCTGTAGTTTTTTGCAATATACCGGACTATGC
Source organism: Cytophagales bacterium (assembly GCA_003500135.1). Classification (GTDB taxonomy): domain Bacteria; phylum Bacteroidota; class Bacteroidia; order Cytophagales; family Cyclobacteriaceae; genus UBA10427. The sequence goes on from DNTA01000216.1 coordinate 5,189, forward strand.
GCTACCATCCTACCGATGAGATTAGCAAATATTTCCCCCTTCATTAAATGTCGGTTGAAGCGGTAGCAATATTCATCCAGGTAGCTTTGTAGATGCTTTACCGAATGATGAATGCCCCTCAACCAAGCCCTGAACATCATAATCGCCCGGTGCATCTCAGGGAAGTGCCTGCCTTTTTTACAAGAAGGCAACTGTTCAAGATGGGGAAAA
>DNTA01000009.1 GCA_003500135.1 Cytophagales bacterium
CATTCACAGACAGTGTAAAGAAGCAGAGTTATTTGTTACAATAGTAAACCTGGCAGCAATCAATATGGGGTCCTACATCTCACTAATCAAGTTGGTGAAGTCCGGACGACTGAACAGAAAGGAGCGCGATCTAAAAATTGTACAACTGGATTTATTTACATTGAAGCGCAAGGGTGTTTTTCAAAAACTCGGAAAATCACCTTGACCTTTAAATATAAGCCCCTTTTTTCCTATTTTAGAAGTTAGTCGGATGACAGTAATAAAGTAACAGATAGTTGAAAAAAAAATTGAACTTTTTCGAAACAATGTTTTTACTTTTGATGTATATACAATTAAATTTGCGACAATGAAATTAGAGGAAGCCATACAGCAACAGAAATTTCGCAATCAGCGTGAGAAGCTGATCGTGAACTTATTGTATACGGCCTCCTGGATCAAAACGGAATCGGGAAAAGTGCTGAAACAGCATGGGCTGAGTATTCCGTTGTTTAATGTGTTGCGAATATTAAAAGGGCAAAATAGTTCGCCGGTAAGTGTATTGGAGATCCAACAGCGTATGCTGGATCAGCAGTCCAATGCTTCAAGGCTGGTAGATCGATTGGTTAACAAAGGCCTGGCTCAGCGGGTGATCTGCAAGGAAGACCGCCGCAAAATGGATGTCAGCATAACGAATCAGGGATTAAAATTGCTAAATGACGTTATGCCCCAGATTGATGAAGAGCATGGGTACCTTGTTGGTCTTTCAGAAGAAGAACAAAAAGAGGCGAATGAACTGCTCGATAAAATGCGCACAAAAAAGGAAGGAGAAATAAATGTCTGAACAAGTAAAAACACAAAAGGGTAAAGTGATATTTCACGAAGCTGATAGCAGAGGTTTGGCCAATCACGGATGGCTTTTCTCTCGTCATACATTCAGCTTTGCGAATTACTTTAATCCTGAAAGAGTTAATTTCGGCGCTTTACGTGTGATCAATGACGACATTGTAAAACCCGGAATGGGCTTTGGAACACACCCGCATAACAATATGGAAATCATATCAATCCCATTGCGTGGTGCGCTGGAACACAAAGACTCTACCGGAAACACGGAAGTTATTAAGACCGGTGAGGTTCAGATTATGTCCGCTGGATCAGGTTTGACCCATTCGGAGTATAATCATTCGAAAACAGAGGAGGTAAACTTTTTACAGATCTGGGTGTTTCCAAAAGAGAAAAATATTGAACCCAGGTACGAACAGAAGATGTTTGACCTGGATAACAATGTTAACCGTTTTGTAAATGTTGTCGCCCCTGATAACGCTTCAGCCGTATGGATCAATCAGGATGCATGGTTTAGCCTTGGGAAATTTGATGAAGGACATATAGCATCCTACCGGTTGAACAGAAATGATAGCGGAGCCTACATTTTAATAATTGAAGGATCGGCAAAAATAAACGATCGGGAATTAAATGAAAAAGACGGATTAGGATTAACGGATATAAATGAGCTATCTATAGAAAGTATTTCAAACAGTAAGATACTTATTATGGAAGTACCAATGAATTACGAAGCATAAACAATCAATAACACTAAATCAAAACAAGTAAAATTATGAAAACGAGAAATTTGATACTTTTAGCTGCATTTATTTGGGTAGCGCTCAGCGCATTTGCCCCTAATGCAAAAAACGAGTACAAAGCCAACAAAGAAGAGTCCAAGATTGAATGGTTGGGCAAAAAAGTAACCGGTGAGCACAACGGCCACATCACGTTAAAAGATGGAACTCTTGAAATGGAAGATGGTAAACTTGTTGGTGGCGAATTTGTCATCGATATGACTTCTATTACAAATGAAGACCTCAAAGACGAGGAATACAATGCCAAATTGGTTGGTCACCTGAAGTCAGATGATTTTTTTGGTGTTGAAACATACCCGACTGCTTCTTTTGTAATTACAGAAGTATCACAGAAAAGCAACACGAAATACGACATCAAAGGTGATCTTACCATTAAAGGTAAAACCCACGCAATTGAGTTCCCTGCTGAAATCGTAATGCTTGATGATCAGGTTGTTTCCACTGCCACCATTATTATTGACAGATCTAAGTACGACGTAAAATATGGTTCTGGTAGCTTCTTCGATGGCCTTGGCGACAAAATGATCTACGATGATTTTGAATTAAGTGTAAGGCTGGTAGCCAACAAATAATAAAAACCTTATCACTTTTAAAGCCGTCCGGAAGGATGGCTTTTTTTATGTCTGGGAATTATTTTTTGGCCATGACTTCCAAACATAGCTCACTTTGCATAGTTTAACTGCGGAATGTATCGGGATAAATTCGACATTATCATTGCAGGGGCCGGCTGTGCCGGTTTGTCACTCGCTTATAAAATCCACCTCCAATCAGAGCTGAAATTAAGGGTTTTATTAGTCGACAAAGACCCCAAAGAACACAATGACCGCACATGGAGTTTCTGGGAAAAATCCGATAACCTATTCAGTCCCATCGCGGCACGTGTTTGGGATCAAATTGAGTTTGGTAGCGCCCAATCCAATCATAAACTTTCGATTGCGCCTTATCAGTACAAGCTGATAAGAGGAATTGATTTTTACAATTTTATTAAAAAAGCGCTGGGGCACGACCAGCGTTTTGAATGGCACATTGATGATATTCAACGCGTTGATAGTAACAACACTATTGCACAGGTTCACACAATTGACCATACCTTCCAGGCAGAATGGGTCTTCAATAGTATCGTTGACAGACATCAAATGCGGAACCAACCTGCCATGTACCTGATGCAGCATTTTATCGGTTGGGAAGTCAAAACTTCCAGGGATTGTTTTGATGACGATATCCCGGTTTTTATGGACTTCAGTATAGCTCCGGGCCGTGAAACGCATTTCATGTATGTCCTTCCTTTTTCCAAAAATAAAGCCATTGTTGAATACACGGCTTTTTCGGAAGAACTGCTCTCTACTGAGGCATACGAAGAGGGGATCAGGTCGTATTTAAAAAACAGATATAAATGCACGGATTTTGAGATCATTTCCAAAGAGCAGGGTATTATCCCAATGACTGATGCATATTTCCAGAGACAACCGCAACCCAGAGTGATCAATATTGGCACAGCCGGCGGAGACACCAGGGGATCGACAGGTTATACATTTCTAAATATACAATCGTCCACTGATGAAATAGTGGAACTATTGCTGCAGCATAAAAAGCCTCTGCCTAAGGCATCGGTAAATTTAAAGTATCAGATCTACGACAGCACCTTATTAAGAGTACTTCACGAAAGAAAAATTGCCGGAGCCTCAGTATTTGATATTCTCTTCCAGAATAATAAGACCACTGATCTTTTGGCATTTTTAGATAACTCGTCAAATATTTTGACCGATCTGAAGATTATGACATCAGTGCCTATACATATTTTTTTACCTGCTGCACTTAAGAGTTTCGGAAAACATATTCCAAGGCTTTTTAAAAAATAATACCTTTTGAAAACCGATGGTTTTTATAGCTTTGTTCCAGATATACGCATTATGAACCAAAATATTAAAGATCAAATACAGGCAATCAATCAGTATATTGATACACTCGCCTATGGTGAACACCCCAATGAACTTTATGAACCTTTAAGATATATCATGTCGCTGGGCGGAAAGCGGCTCAGACCATTACTATGCCTGCTGAGTTACCAGTTGTTTCAAAAGGACTGGGAAAGAATATTGCCACAAGCTACATCTATAGAAGTTTTCCATAATTTCACACTCATGCACGACGATATTATGGATGACGCTCCCCTGCGCAGAGGAAAGCCTACCGTGCATGAAAAGTGGAACGACAGCACGGCCATCTTATCCGGCGACGTGATGCTGGTAAAGGCATATGACCTGTTACTGGATGGCCTATCTATTGACCCGGCACAAACGATCAGGAGGTTCAACAAATGCGCTGCGGAGGTTTGTGAAGGTCAGCAGATCGATATGAACTTTGAAAGTGACGACAATGTTGATATTGATAACTACATTGAAATGATCCGTCTGAAAACCGCTGTTTTATTGGGTTATAGCCTTGAACTGGGCGCCTTATTGGCTCAAGCAGATCAAAACACTTCTGATCAATTGCGCCAATTTGGTGAACTGATCGGGATTGGTTTTCAATTGAAAGATGATCTGCTGGACGTATATGCCGACCAGGGTAAATTTGGCAAACAGGCAGGCGGCGATATCATAGCTAATAAAAAAACCTTTCTCCTGCTAACTGCACTACAACTGGCAGATGATAACCAGCGCATAACACTGAACGAATGGGTTCAAAAAACTGAGTTTAATGCTGAGGAAAAAGTCAACCAGGTAACAGCCATTTATGATGAAATGGGCATCAGGGAGCTCACCTTAAAAAAAATGAATGAATATTTTGATAAAGGCTTATCTTTGCTCCAACAAATTTCAGCATCCGACACAGTCAAACAAAACATAATTGAGTTTACGCAATATCTAATAGATCGCGATAAATAATGGTTCTTACGCTTGCCAGCATAGCTATTGTATCTATAGTTACCATATACAGTTGGAACAATCAACCTGTCATACGCAGATTCATTTTCAACCCATATATGGTAGAGCAGAACAACGAGTATTATCGATTTCTCACCTCGGGCTTTTTACATAAAGATATTGCGCACCTGCTTTTCAATATGCTGGCCCTATACTTTTTTGGCGTTGTGGTTGAAGATATTTACACCTATTATTATGAAAACCTGGGTTACCTGTTTTATATCCTGCTCTTTTACGGTGGAATGATCATTGCCGATATACCCACCTATTTCAAACACCGCCAGGACCCCTATTACAACTCGTTGGGCGCCTCGGGTGGCGTATCTGCTGTGCTGTTTTCAGCTATACTTTTCCGGCCAACTTCTTCTATTTGTCTATATGGTATTCTTTGTCTTCCTGCATTTATAATGGGCGCGCTTTACATCATTTATTCCTACTACCAGGGCAGGCGCTCATCCGATGGTATTAATCACAATGCTCACCTATTTGGCGCCCTTTATGGCATTGCTTTTACGGTCATTATAAAACCAGATGTTATTATTTCTTTTTTCAACAAAATATCCAATTGGAGCTGGTAAGTAATTGCCTTTAAAAAAATAGGTGCGAGTTCAAGTTCTTTCGTAAATTGCCATTGCAAATGGGCGCTTTTGATAAAAAAACTTTTCACCCTTCATGACCAAACATAACGCCAGTATATTACTCATCGATGACGACCCGGATATTTTATTGGCGGCAAAGTTTTTATTGAAAAAGCATTTCACCAAAATAAAAGCAACGAGCAAACCGTATGAAGTGCCCGAAATCTTACAAAATGAATTTTATGATATAATACTGCTGGACCTCAACTACTCAGCAGGCGCTACCAGCGGTCAGGAAGGCTTTCAGTTACTGGGCAAAATCAAGAATATTACGCCTGATGTAAAAGTGATCATGATGACCGCGTATGGCGATATTGACCTGGCCATCAGAGCGATGAAAGAGGGAGCGGAAGATTTTATTGTTAAGCCCTGGGATAACTCAAAGCTAATTGCCACCGTGGTTTCTGCCTTCAAGAAAAAAGTATCTCAAAATCATAAACCACTACCGGTTACGGGAATCACTCCTGAGCGTAGAACAGAATTATTTTCCGAAGAGGAGCGTATTTTTATGTTTCTCGACATCAACTCCAGTACGTCCATAGCAGAAACCCTGGGCCATGTAAAGTACTTCCAGTTGTTACAGGAATTCTTCGAAGATATCGCTGCGCCCATCAACAACCGAAATGGACAGATTTATCAGTATGTCGGGGATGAAGTGGTAATTACCTGGGACCTGGAAGAAGGCCTGAAAAATCAAAATTGCCTAAGATGTTTCTTTGATATAAAATTTCAGGTACAAAATGCTGCGGAAAAATACGAACAGCTTTTTGGCCTTGTTCCCACTTTCAAAGCAGGGCTTCATTTTGGCCGGGTAAGTACCGGGGTTGTAGGCACCATTAAAAAAGAGGTGATCTACACCGGTGATGTATTAAACACCACTTCGCGTCTTGAAGGCCTTTGTCATACATATGGTCAGGAACTACTTGTATCCAAAGATCTCGTGGACCTGCTATCACTAAATGAACATTTCAGCATTGAAAGAATTGGTAATACTGCCTTACGCGGTAAACTTACCAACGTTGTCATCTTTACTGTACAGCCAATACTTAGTGAGGGCTAATATTTAATGGTAAACCATCTGGCCAGGGTCTTATAGTTTACCTTTGACCCATGCATTAATATACCTACACGATAAATTCGGGCAGCCAACCAGGTAGTAAATACAAATCCACCTACCAATGCTAGCATGGAAAGCACAAGCTCCCATAATGATGGGTCAAATGGCAACCGCATCATCATAATAACCGGGGATGTAAATGGTATTACTGAAAGCCAGAATGCCACCGGTCCATGTGGCTCTTTAATGACTGCAGTAATCATCACTATCGCCACAAGTAGTGGCAAAGTGACTGGAAACTGAAATTGTTGGGCTTCCTGGTCGCTGTCAACTGCCGATCCGATAGCAGCGAATAAAGAACCGTATAAGAGGTATGCCCCAAGAAAATAGAACAAAAACAACAGCCCGATCTGTAGAAAATTTACTGAATCAAGCGCCTTTGTTATTTCACTGGATAAACCGTTATCAGAAGCTGACTGCATAGCTTCTGTTGTTGCCACATTATTTGCCATGGACGGATCGCCTCCTAGCCCAAATACACTAACAATAACCACATAGAGACCGAAGCTAAGCACTACCCAAATTAAGAACTGGGTAAGCCCTACTCCTCCAATTCCAACAATTTTACCCATCATAAGCTGCATTGGACGTACTGATGATATGACCACCTCTACAATACGGTTCGCTTTTTCCTCAATCACTCCCCGCATGGTCATGATACCGTAGTAAAAAATGAAGAAATATATTAAAAAGGCCGAAATGTATCCGACAGCCGTAGGCGCCCAGGTACTTACTGATTTTTCCTCGCCTTGTGCCAGGTTGATCGATTCGATATTCACCCTTGATTTGGCAGCCTCCAGTGCCTGAGGATCAATGCCTTTCTCCAGCAAACGTATCCTTTCAATCTCCTTGTTCACATTGGCCTCAATGCTAGATATCACTTCAAGGCTTGGGTTTTTTTCTACATAAAACTTAATGCCTTCCGGTTGCTCCAAAGCTATGGCTGGTATATAAAGCAATCCATAAAAGTCGCCGGTTTTCAGATCCTCTTTTGCCATGTCCAGGGCAGAATCTATATATCTGAATTTGAGTGATTCGGTTTCATTGAATTTTCCTTCAAACATACCGCTCTCATCTACCACTTCCACTACTTTTACATCGCCTTCCTGTGTAGCTAACCATATCGGGACCACCATGATCAGGCTAAACAAAATAGGCCCTAAAATACTCATGATGATAAATGATTTTTTGCGTACCCGTGTGGTGTATTCGCGTGCCGCTATGAGATTGATCTTACTCATGGTCGTTTTGGGTTACCTCTTTAATAAAAATATCATGGATAGTCGGAATGCGCTCCCTGAATGAAATGATTTCAGTCTTATCGGCAATCTGCCTCAATGCTGCATTGATATCATCATCGGGAAGGTGGATTATGGACTGATAATTCAATTCTTTGGTTTTATCCTGGCTCAATAATTTTAAACCTCCATTATCAGAGATCTCAAATGGCGACCTATGGAACAATTCGAAAGTATGATCCCTGAACTTTTCTTTTATTACCTTTTTTTGTCCTTCAAGTACCAGTTTAGATTTGTGTATCAGTGCAATATCATCACACAGTTCCTCCACTGACTCCATTCTATGCGTTGAAAATATAACGGTAGTGCCTGCTTCACGCAGTTTAAGAATCTCATTTTTAATGTGATCTGCATTTACCGGATCAAAGCCCGAAAATGGTTCGTCGAGAATAATAAGGCTGGGCTGATGTAAAACTGTGGCTATAAACTGTACCTTCTGCTGCATGCCCTTCGATAGGTCCTCTACCTTTTTATTCCACCATCCTTTCATTTCAAATCGGATCATCCAATCCTTGATCTGCTCCAATGCTTTGTCTTTGGGAATACTTTTTAGCTGGGCAAGGTAGAGCAATTGTTCTCCTACCTTCATTTTTTTATATAAGCCGCGCTCTTCGGGTAAATAGCCGACATTGGCAATATGGCCGGTATTGATTTTTTCGCCTTTGAATAAAACTTCGCCCTGATCGGCAAAATAAATCTGATTGACTATGCGAATCAGTGTTGTTTTCCCGGCACCATTTGGACCCAGTAATCCAAATATTGATTTCTCAGGAACATCAAGACTCACATTGTCAAGCGCCTTATATTCACCAAAATATTTGGTAATATTCTGTACAGTTAGTAACGCCACATTTTAAGAGTTTAATTCAAAATGCGAACATAAAGTGAATTCTAATAAAAAGCCAATTATTTCGTAGAAAAAGTAATGTTTCCAAGTGCAACGTCTACACTGAATTGCAGCATTTCTTCAGGATTTAATTCTGCATCGTAGTTGGTATAGGTATTCTTATCTATCTTGCGGTAGGCTTTGGGTAGCCTGACCTTACAGAGAGGTGAGTCATTGAATTGGATAACCACAGGGATTTCGGAGTCGGGCAGAACAATCTCCAGACTTCCGGCGCCAACGCTTGCACGTACATTACAAGCTTTATCGGGAATACTGGAAAAATCGAGGAAGGCCCTGCCAAAACCTATATCCGTTAAGATCACATTGGCTTTTGAGAGATGCAGGTTGGTAGTGGTAAATGTGCCCATATCTACTTTTACATACAAGGTATCCATTAAAAGCTTATTGGGACTACCCTGGTCGTAATTTAAATTTACGTTGGCACTTCCGGTTTTTATTTTCAAACGCTCCACGGGGAGATCGGAAAGATCAACTTCTGCATCACCAATAGCATAGTTTAGGTTGAGCATTAACGGCTTATCATTCGATAAACTTAAGAAATAATCAAAATTCTTATTGGCATTCTTTCCGAAAATATTTCCTGAAAATGAAGACGATATCAATGAGGAATTTTCTTTACCCAGGTCTACCTGAATAAATTGAGTGTCTTCTTCGTAATGGAATTTGGATTGATTACGGAAAGATTCTTTGTAGTCGTTATTGTAAAACAATATAGAGCTGCTGGTATCGGTGGTAGGGCCAATAAAACAAGTGCTGTAGGTAGAAGAGAAGGTAAGGGAAACACGATTATAATCGCTTTTGCCCGTTTGGGTCAACACGAATTCCTCCTGTGCTATTGCCGGAAGGATGGAGAATAAACCTCCGACAAACAGTAAAATTATTCTGAGCATATCGGACTAAACGAAAATACCTTTTATAGGTTTCAAAAAATAAAGGGCTCAAAGTTTTAATATCACACTTTGAACCCTTTGTTATAAGTATTTCTTAAAAAAATCTAAAAATACTCTTTCATTCGTTCGAAGAAGGTTTTATCTCCCTTTCCAGGGTTAGGCCGAAAGTTTGGGGAATTTCGTAATTGCCCGAGCAGGCTTTTTTCTTCACTGGATAGCTTTTTCGGTGTCCAAACATTGACATGGATCAATTGATCGCCACGTCCATAGCCATTTACATCAGCAATTCCTTTTCCTCTAAGCCTTAAAATTTTGCCACTTTGCGTTCCGGGTTCGACTTTGATCTTTACCTTACCGTCGATGGTAGGCACTTCGATGGAAGTTCCCAAGGCGGCATCGACAAATGAAAGATATAGGTCATATACAATATTGTTACCGTCCCGTTTGAGGTTTTCATCTTCTTTTTCCTCAACCAGGATCAACAAGTCGCCAGGCGCTCCGCCATTAGGGCCATAGTTACCTTTGCCCGACATGGACAACTGCATGCCTTCAGCCACACCGCCTGGAATTTTCACGCTTATTACTTCTTCCCTTTGCGTAAGGCCCGTATTATCAACTCCGGGAGGTTTTTTATCGATCACCTGACCTGAACCGTTACAGGTCTGGCAGGTATTGGTCGATACCATTTGGCCTAACATGGTATTCACCACTTTTTTAATCTGCCCTGAACCCTGACAGGTAGGACATGTTTTGAAAGTAACGCCATCGGCATGCACAAGGCGGTTTACCTTTATTTTCTTTTCAACGCCATGGGCAATTTCTTCCAATGTCAGTTTCAGCTTTATACGCAGGTTAGAACCTCTGCGGGTTCTTCTTCCTGACCCTCCGCCACCAAAGAAACTTTCAAAAGGATTGTGGCCTCCGAATATATCGCCAAATTGAGAGAAAATATCATCCATCGACATTCCCTGACCACCAAAGCCACCGCCAGAAGCACCACCAACACCGGCATGACCGAACTGATCATAGCGCTGTTTTTTATCGGCGTTGCTCAATACCTCATAAGCTTCTGCCGCCTCTTTAAATTTCTCCTCGGCGGTAGGATCATCAGGATTTTTATCCGGATGGTATTTTATGGCAATTTTACGATATGCCTTTTTTATTTCGTCCGCAGAAGCCCCTTTGTCGACTCCTAATATTTCGTAGTAATCCCTTTTTGACATATTAAGATCCAATTACAACTTTAGCAAACCTGATGACTTTGTCATTCAGATAGTATCCTTTTTCAACCACATCTACAATTTTACCTTTGAGACCCTCCTCTTCTACCGGCATTTGTGTGATGGCTTCATGCTTCTCATCATCAAAATCATCCCCCTTTTCGGTTTCCATTGGCTTCAAACCCTTTTGGGTGGTGATATTCAGCATTTTATTATATATCAGGCTAAACCCTTCTTTAATGGGCTCAGCTTCTTGTTGGTTTTCATTTGCTTTTTGAGCCCTTTCAAAATCGTCTACTACTGGTAGCAGGGCGTTCATCAGGCTTTCATTGGCCGTTTTGCGCAAATCCTCCTTTTCCTTCAGGGTTCTCTTTCTGTAATTTTCAAACTCTGAATAAAGGCGTAAATATTTGTCTTTCAATTCTAATAATTCACCCTCGAGTTTGTCGAATTCATTGAGGACATTCTCATTGTTCCCGTCCAGACCTTCTTCTTGCTCCTTTTCTTCAGACTCTTCAGAAGCAACCATATCTTCTACATCTGTTTCTGTCTGCACATTCTCCTTTTCCTGTATGGTATCTTTTATTTCTTCTTTTTGCTTATTCTTTTTCTTAGACATATTATCGACACATTAAACCCTTGAAAGGAAGACAAGAAGTTTGCCAAAAAAGAAATGGGTGCCATTTTGACATTATTCATTCAATTGCTGCCAAATCATGTCTTTTAAGGAGGCAACACCTGCCCCTGTGACAGCCGAAATGAATACGGTAGGTACTGAACCGGGTAATTCTTCCTTCATCTCCTCCATTAATTCCTCGTCCAGCAAGTCGGACTTTGAAATGGCCAAAATCCTTTTTTTATCCAGTAGTTCAGGGTTGTACCGCTTCAATTCACCAAGCAGTATCTGATAGTCTTTTTTAATATCAATCGCATCCGCAGGTACCAAAAACAGCAACATCGCATTACGCTCAATATGGCGTAAAAAACGATGGCCAAGACCTCTTCCTTCCGAGGCCCCTTCTATCAACCCGGGAATATCCGCCATTACAAAAGACTTATAATCTCGATAGGCCACTACCCCCAAATTTGGAGTAATGGTGGTGAATGGATAATCCGCTATTTCAGGTTTTGCGGCAGAAACGACAGACAAAAGGGTTGACTTTCCGGCATTGGGGAAACCTACCAGGCCGACGTCGGCCAGAAGTTTTAGTTCCAAAATGATCCACTCCTCAATACCTTCTTCACCTGGCTGGGCATATTGTGGCGCCTGATTAGTTGCGCTTTTGAAATGATCATTGCCCAGGCCACCCCGTCCACCCTGTGTTAGAATTATTTCTTCGCCATCAGCAGTGATCTCAAATCGTATTTCACCACTTTCGGCATCGCGGGCCACTGTGCCAAGCGGAACATCGAGTACAATGTCTTTGCCATCAGCGCCCTTTCGCCGGCCTCCTTCGCCGTTGGCTCCGTTACCTGCGATAACATGTTTTTTATACTTCAGGTGAAGAAGCGTCCATAATTGTTGGTTGCCTTTCAGGATAATATTGCCACCACGTCCGCCATCACCACCATCGGGGCCGCCCTTCGGCACAAACTTCTCCCTTCTGAAATGTACAGACCCTGCTCCTCCTTTCCCCGAACGGGAACAGAATTTTACATAATCGATGAAATTACCGCCCGACAAGCCTACTTCAGCTTATCAATCACATCAGAAATTTTGCCGAATATCTCATCTATTGACCCGATACCATGAATGGCTTCGTATTTATCCTGCTTTCGGTAATATTCCGCCACGGGTAGTGTTTCGGCCTGATACACTTTTATACGGTTTTCTATTTTTGCAACGTCCTGATCGTCTGCCCTTCCGGAGGTTTTGCCCCTTAAAAGAATTCTCTTTTTCAATTCTTCCTCATCCACCTCAAGGGCAATCATCCCTTTGATGGGCATATTTTTTTCGTTCAACAAAATATCCAGCGCTTCTGCCTGGTGTACAGTACGTGGAAAACCATCGAAAATAAATCCATTCACCGGACCCGTTTCTTTGATTTTGTCATCAACCATTCCGATTACAACTTCATCGGGCACCAGGTTACCTTCATCCATATATTTCTGAGCCATTTTACCCAATTCCGTACCTTCGCTTAAATGCTTACGGAATAAATCACCTGTTGAAATATGCTGGAGATTGTATTTTTCGATAATTTTTTCACTTTGCGTGCCTTTGCCTGCACCCGGAGGTCCAAATAAAACGATATTGAGCATGTTCGTAGATTTTATTCTTTAAGTTGGTATATGTCTTTAAGATTTCTTCCCAATCCATAGTAGTCCAGTCCGAAACCCAAAACAAACTTAGTGGGTATATCGAAACCGTAATACTTAATTGGTATGTTCTGTTGAAGCGCTTCTTTTTTGAATAATAGTGAAACCACCTCTACCGAAGCTACCCCTAACCGGTCCATCATATCGAATATGTGTTTTAAAGTATTGCCTGAATCTACAATATCTTCCACAATAACAATATGCCGATTGAAAACATTTTCCTGTAAGCCAACGAGGTGTTTTACATTTCCAGTGCTTTGCATGGCCTCGTAAGAAGCAACTTTTATGAACGAGATTTCCGAATCAATATGGATTTCACGTATTAAATCAGCCGCAAAAATGAAGCTGCCATTGAGCACTGCAATGAAAATTGGTTTTTTATCCTGATAATCAATATTGAGCTCGGAAGCTAGTTCCTTTATCCTTTTGTCGATTTCAGTAGCTGAAATGAACGGTTCGAATGTTTTGTCGTGAATTTTCATGCATTACGAATAAAAAAAGCCCTCGCAAGGGCCTTGCAAATATAAGGCTTAATATATGAGAATTGAAAAGTGATATCAAAAAAGCATGCGGACTAAAGCATTTGTAATAGGTATTGATACATCTCCACAGCATGTTTAACATCTTCTTCATGCACTGTTTCAGAGGCGCTATGGGGCCGGTGTTGTGAAGGCCCAATAAAGCACCAGTCAACAGGAAAGGGCGATTTCTGTATTTCACGGCCATCACTACTTCCGCTGCCTTCTACTTCTATTTGATAGGGTATTCCGCTGTTCTTCGCTAAAACACATATCCTATCAATAAATGATTTTCTGGGAATATTATGGTCGCGAAGTGATATGACCACCCCTTCGCCAGGCTTCACACCATCAGTGGCCAAGGTCACATCGGAGATTAGCGCTTGTTTGATTTGAAAATTTTCGTACAGGTATTTAATCAGATAAGGCACGCTTCCCCCACCGTGCTCTTCCCAGGCACTGAATACAAGCACACCATTTTGTAAAGTTTCAGCAAGCTTTAAAGCCACAAAAACACCAACCCGGTTATCCAGGTACGGTGAATGGATCAAGGGTTGGCCATATGTTATGTCAGGCTGATATGTCAACGATGTACCGCTTTGAATTGCCCTGCCGAAGTCGTAAAAAATTTCGTGGTCTTCAGTGAGGCGCAACTGGCATTTAATAGGGCCCAGGGCATCACGGCCTACTAAAGTTTCACCCCCTTTTACATCGGGGCTTCCTATGGGTACCAATTGATCCTGATACCGTACCGTAAATCCGGTGGTATCCATATGGGCAAAAACAGCCGTTCGTGGTTTTCCAAATGCGAGCATAACACAATCCTGAAAATCAGGGCCCTTTATTATTTCAGGTTGTTGGTTCCAGCTTTTAGCATGGCCACTTGCGTATTCGAGTATGAACTGCTTCATACTCAGCTCTTCGCCGGAAGGGCTATGCACATTAATCAAATTTCGCAGCAATGGATCCATAAATATCTTATGAGCCGGCAAATTTGGGGTGAATATTTTCTAAAAACAATATCAAACCCTATTTTTGGATTGATATCACTGGATATCTATCTTTTTTTTTTAGTTAAACAGGTATAAAAAAACCGTCACTTTGGAAATTCACGTTCTAAATGAACGACCTTCGATGGCCTCACATTATTTGGCTGAGTTGCGGGATGTTCATATACAGCAAGACCGGCATAAATTCAGGCACAACCTGTCCAAACTTGGTCAAATAGTAGCCTTTGAGATAAGCAAGCGCCTGGAATATCAAAAGCAGGCCATTACCACTCCGTTGGGTGAGGCGGAAGAATACCACCTGGAAAACTGGCCGGTCATCATTGCCATTATCAGGGCAGCACTTCCGTTCTTTGAGGGAATCCAAAAAATGTTCGATCAGTCTGACGCCGGTTTTATTGGGGCATATCGGGTATCGAAAGCTTCAGATGGTAATGATATCGATACCAACATGGATTATACTGCTATGCCAAAAATTGATAGCAAAGATGTAATTTTGGCTGATCCAATGTTGGCGACGGGAAAATCCATTATAAGGACGATAAATAATTTAAGGGAATATGGTTCGCCAAAATCAATTCACATTGCCACTGTCATCGCTTCCAAAGATGGCGTGGATTATGTGATGAAACAAACTCAACGATTGCCCGTTACGATTTGGAGTTGTGCGATAGATGCCATATTGAACGAAAAATCTTATATCGTACCCGGTTTGGGAGACGCAGGTGATCTGGCATATGGCATGAAACATTAAATATGGTCAGTACATACATTTTGTTGGTTGTTGGGCTTATTGTTTTGCTGGCCGGAGGCGATTTCCTGGTCAAAGGTTCCTCTAACATTGCCCTGAGGTTGCATATGTCACCGCTAGTCATTGGGCTTACCATTGTTGCATTTGGTACTTCCGCCCCGGAATTGTTTATTAGCGTGAATGCTGCCCTGAACGGCAGTCCAGATATCACAATGGGGAATGTGATAGGATCAAACATTTGCAACCTGGCACTTGTGCTTGGCGTTACTGCGGTGATAAACCCTGTTCAAATACACTCCGATAGCCTTAAGATCGATTGGCCGGTAACTATGGCAGCATCATTGTTTTTGTATTACATCATTAGTGAGGGCTTCCTGAGTTTTTGGGAAGGCATTGCATTACTCATATTACTCATTATCTACATTGGCTTTCTTATCTTTAAGGCCTCCAAAGATTCAGTCAAAATCAAGGAGCAAAAGCTGAAGGAAGATATTCCCGAATCGCACAATCAACATTTAGGCAAAAATATAGTTTATATACTGATAGGAATAGCCGGACTATACTTTGGTTCGGAATGGTTTGTGGGCAGCGCCCGGGACCTGGCTATTACTATTGGTATTGACGAAAGAATAGTGGGACTGACTGTTGTTGCCCTGGGAACAAGTTTGCCTGAAATGGTAACTTCTGGCCTTGCTGCCTTTAAAGGAGAAACCAATATGGCAATGGGCAATTTGCTTGGTTCCAATATTTTTAATATCCTGTCAATTCTAGGTTTTACCAGTATCATACATGGGATTACCGTAAGTGAACACATCCTTAATGTAGACATACTCTGGATGCTTCTGATTACAGTTTTGGTACTCCCTCTAATGATATCAGACAAGCTGGTAAACAGGACCGAAGGCATCATATTACTCCTGATTTATGGGGTTTATATCTATTCGGTTTTTATGATTTAATAATCATGATAGTGGATGTAATAGATTTTATTTGGGTTTACCTCATGAGCATGTTCAAGTTCGTTGGTGGGCCTGTATTGGGTGCAGCATTAGGCTTAAAAAGCTGGCAAACCGCTATCATGACTTTTTCCGGTATGATGACCACTGTATTTATCATATCTTATTTCGGGTTAAAACTGAGGGAATACTATTTGAGTAAGCGCAAGAAAAAAGGCAAAAAATTTACCCGACAAAACAGAAGGTTTATTCAAATATGGAGGAGCTACGGCGAATTTGGTGTTTCTTTTCTTACCCCGGTACTTTTTTCACCGATTGTAGGCACCCTAATGGTTACGCTTTTAAGCAATAATCGTCGTAAAGTGATTACCTATATGATGATCAGCGCTTCATTCTGGGCTATCGCTCTCAGCTTTGCTTTTCCACTACTTAAACCATTATTTCAAAAAATATTTTAGAATCCATCATAAAAGCACTAGCTTTAGTTAGGACTTAACCTAACTTTTTACACTACTATGATCTCACTTGACCAACTGCTTGTACTCGATATTGAAACGGTAACTCAACAGCCCGATTTTGGCAAACTTCCGGAAAGAATGCGTCTTTTATGGGGAAAAAAGGCGAAAACTATAAAAAATGATGCCGAATTAAGCGTGGAAGAACTTTATTTTGACAGAGGAGCGATTTATGCTGAATTTGGAAAAATAGTATGTATTTCTGCCGGCTTTTTCTTAAAAGAAAATGATGAACTGCATTTTCGGGTTAAATCATTCATTTCCGATAAAGAGAATGAATTACTGGAATCGTTTAAAAGTGTTGTGGAAACTAAATTCGATCAAAAGAAACTGATCCTCGTCGCACATAACGGTAAGGAATTTGACTTTCCATACATGGCCAGGAGAATGCTCATCAATGAAATTCCTTTACCTGAATGTCTACGCATGGCTGGGAAAAAGCCCTGGGAGGTCCAGCACCTCGACACTATGGAGTTATGGAAATTTGGCGATCGCAAAAGCTACACTTCACTAGACCTATTGGCCGCTATCTTTGATGTGGCATCCAGTAAGCAGGATATAGATGGCAGCATGGTCAATGAAGTTTATCACCATGATCATGATCTTGACAAAATTTCTGAGTACTGTATGCGTGATGTAGCAGTAACCGCCCAGATTTTTCTAAAAATGAATACTCTTCCTGTTGTGAAAGAAGAAAATATCAGCTTTATTTCCACATAATGACTGCACCACCAAAAAAAACCATTCTGGAGGCACGACAACTGAGTGTTGCTTTTCCATCAAAAAAGCAAGAAAACAGGGTGGTTGATGAGCTGTCCTTCCAACTTTTTTCCGGTGAAACGCTTGGCATTGTCGGTGAGTCAGGTTCCGGTAAATCCATGACCGCCTTAAGCTTAATGCAGCTATTGCCCAGACGAGCCGTCCTTCATCCTGAAAGTGAAATCATTCTACATCGGAAGAATGGTGAATCTATTGACCTGACAGGACAAAAGCCGGCAGTCATGCGACAGATCAGGGGCAATGAAATGTCTATGATATTCCAGGAGCCCATGACCTCGTTAAACCCTGTGTTTGCTTGCGGTGAACAGGTGGCCGAAAGCCTGATATTGCATCAAGGGCTATCTGGAAAGCAAGCAAGGGTGCGTACCATTGAACTTTTTAGAGAGGCAAACCTGCCACGACCGGAAAAGATCTACACTTCTTACCCCCACCAGATATCGGGAGGTCAAAAACAACGCGTCATGATTGCTATGGCCATGGCCTGTAATCCTTCCCTTTTGATAGCCGACGAACCTACTACCGCCCTTGATGTTACAGTTCAGAAAAATATTCTCCAGCTAATGAACCGTTTGCGGGAGCAGCACGATACCTCAATTCTTTTCATTACACACGACCTTGGCGTTATTGCAGAGATTGCCGATAAAGTAATGGTGATGTATCAGGGCAAAATTGTTGAGTTTGGTTCGGTATGGGATATTTTCTCCCACCCGCAGCACCCTTACACCAAAGGTTTGCTTGCATGCAGGCCTAGACTTGATGTCAGTTTAAGCCGGTTACCTACCGTTTCCGATTTTATGCAGGTGAATGAAAA
Organism: Cytophagales bacterium; assembly: GCA_003500135.1. Taxonomy (GTDB): domain Bacteria; phylum Bacteroidota; class Bacteroidia; order Cytophagales; family Cyclobacteriaceae; genus UBA10427. The sequence goes on from DNTA01000009.1 coordinate 18,271, forward strand.
GGGTGCCCTGGTTGAAAAAAAAGGCAAATACAATTCAGTGGGAGAAGCGATATTGTTTAATGCAGAATCGCCCACCGAATTGATCGAGAAGCGGATGCAGGTGATCAAAAGCGGACCTATATTGAAAATAAAAAACCTGAAAACCTACTTCCCGCTGAACCTGGGCTTTTTTAGCGGAGGCAGGGAATTTGTAAAAGCGGTTGACAATGTGAGTTTTGAGGTATACCCAGGCGAGGCTATTGGTTTGGTAGGAGAATCGGGATGCGGCAAAACTACGCTTGGCCGGTCTATTTTAAAGTTGGTTGAACCCACCAGTGGGTTCGTATTTTTTGAGGGGCAACTGATCAACTACATGAAAAAGCGCCAACTCAGACAAATGCGCAAGCATATGCAGATCATTTTTCAGGACCCCTATTCCTCGCTAAACCCAAGGAAAACCATTGGTGATACGATCATGGAGCCCATGAAACAATATAAAATCGGCCGGAACAAGAATGAAAGAATAGAACGTGTGATGCAACTGCTTGAAAAGGTGGACATTCCCAGGGATAGCTTTTACAAATATCCACATGAATTTTCCGGGGGTCAGCGACAGCGAATATGCATAGCAAGAGCTCTGGCAGTAGAACCTAAGTTGATCATATGTGATGAATCCGTATCGGCGCTGGATGTTTCGGTACAGGCGCAGGTATTAAATTTACTCAATGACCTGAAGAATGAATTTAATTTTACCTATATTTTTATTTCCCACGATCTTTCTGTCGTTAAATTTATAGCGGATAGAATATTGGTGATGAAGAATGGCAAACTGGTGGAAATGGGCTACCCGGATGCTTTATTTGCACGTCCAAAAGAACCATATACAAGATCATTGATCGATGCCATTCCGAAAGGTGACCTCGAAGACATTAAAAAGGCGCAATTGCAAAGAAAATTAAGCGCTCAATAAATACATTATGACTAAAAAGAAAAAACGAAGAAAAAGTGGCCCGGGAAGCTCATTTGAAGATATAAAGAAATCAGTTGCCGCTTTGATGGGTAAAACACAGGAGCCATTGTCTGTAAAACAGGCCACTAAACGCCTGGGCATCAAAGACCGCAAAACAAAGCAAACAGTTCAGAAAATCCTTAAGGATTTCAACAAAAAACAAGAAGAAAAGAATTGGATTAAAAGGGGTAAAGGAGATTACTACATCGGAAAGGTTGATTTTGTCAATCCACGGTTTGCATATATCATCGTGGAAGGATTGGAAGAAGACATTTATGTAAAGGCCGAAAACCTACTCTATGCTTTTGATGATGATACGGTTAAAGTCGTGCTCCTGCCCAGCCGGAGGGGAAGAAAACCAGAAGGTAAAGTAGTTGAAATCATAGAAAGGTTTCGCGATGAGTTCGTTGGTCTGATGGACATCAGTGGTAAGCACGGATTCGTGATCCCGGATTTCCGCAAAATGCACCAGGACATTTACATTCCTTCCCATCATCGCAATAATGCCCAAAATGACGACAAAGTACTTGTAAAGATCACTCAGTGGCCGTCGGGCGACAAAAAACCGGAAGGCAAAGTATTGGAGGTTCTGGGTAAATCGGGCGATAATGAGGCTGAAATTCATTCAATCATCGCCGAATTCGGCCTGCCTTACAAGTTTCCCGAACACCTGGAAAGAGCTGCAAAGAAGATAAGCGATGGATTTACCAAAGAGGAAATAAGGACCAGAAAAGACTTTCGCGATGTAACCACTTTTACCATTGACCCGGAGGACGCCAAAGATTTTGATGATGCCCTTTCCCTAAAAAAGCTACCAAACGGCCACTGGGAAGTGGGGGTACACATTGCCGATGTGACTTTTTATGTGAAAGAAACCACCTCATTGAATGAAGAAGCTGAAGACCGGGCTACTTCCGTATACCTGGTAGACCGCACCATACCTATGCTTCCCGAGCGCCTATCGAATGAGTTGTGTTCCCTGCGACCCAACGAGGACAAATTCACATTTTCCACGGTTTTTGAGCTCGATGGAAATGCTCACGTACAGAAGGAGTGGTTCGGACGAACCATTATTCACTCCAATCGCCGGTTTACCTACGAAGAAGCACAAGAACGCATTGAGACAATGGAAGGTGACTACGCCAAAGAAATCACTTTACTTAATGAATTAGCCCTGAAACTTAAAGTAGAAAGGTTCCAGAAAGGCGCTATCAATTTTGAGACCCAGGAATTTAAATTCAGGCTCGATGATAAAGGCAAGCCACTGGAAGTAATACCCAAAGTGCGCAAAGATGCCCATAAGCTCATCGAAGAGTTTATGCTTTTGGCCAATAAGCGGGTTGCAGAATTCATTCACAATAAAAAAGGCCAAACGAGAGGAAAAACCTTTGTATATCGCACCCACGACCTGCCCGATCCTGAAAAACTGAATGCCTTTTCACTTTTTGCGAAAAAATTCGGTTACCAGGTGAAAATGGAAGGGGCTGCAGTCTCCAATTCTATTAACTCTTTGATAGATGACATCGAAGGAAAGCCCGAGCAAAATGTATTGCAAAGCCTTGCCATCCGATCTATGGCCAAAGCTAAATATACTACCGATGCGGAGGGTCACTTCGGACTGGCATTTCCACATTACACGCATTTCACTTCACCCATCAGGCGTTATCCTGATATGATGGTTCACCGGCTTTTGCAACGCTACCTCGATGGAGGTAGAAGTGTGAATAAAGAAAAATACGAAGAGCTTTGTAAACACAGCTCTGAAATGGAAAAACGTGCCGCCGATGCAGAGCGTGCTTCTGTAAAATATAAGCAAGTGGAGTTCATGTCAACCATGCTGGGAGAGGATTTTGACGGCCTGGTTTCGGGTGTAACAGAATGGGGCATATATGTGGAACTTATTGAAACAAAATGCGAGGGCATGGTACGCATAACCGATCTTACGGATGACTATTACGATTTTGATCCGGACAACTATCGGCTTCTGGGGCGCGACACGGGCAACCAGTTTATGCTAGGCGATAAATTGCGGGTAAAGGTGATCAAAACCGATATCAACAGGCGCACCATTGATCTCGAACTTGTGGAACAATACGATAAAGAAGACTAACTTCCGAATATGTGTGATTTTCCAAAAAACGAAGATAACACGGTCAAAAGAAACCCGGATAGAGGTCACTATGACAAACCTACCATTTACAACATACTGGATGAGGCGATGATCTGTCATATTGGTCTTATACATCGGGAAAAACCGGTGGTGATTCCCACAATTTTTGCCCGGAAAAATGATCACTTGTACATTCATGGCGCCACCACCAGCCGTTTACTGTTGGAGCTGCAAAAGGGATTGCCTATCAGCCTGTGTGTAACACATCTCGACGGCCTCGTACTGGCAAGGTCAGCTTTCGATCATTCAATGAATTATCGATCTGTGGTTATTAATGGCAAAGCTTTTTTGGTCGAAGACGAAAATGAGAAAAAAGATGCCCTGCATTGTATTTCGGAGCGCCTTATTAAAGGTCGATGGGATGAAGTTCGACCACCTTCCGAAAAGGAAATGAAGGCTACCACTGTTTTGCGCATTGAAATCGAAACGGCCTCGGCAAAAATAAGGAGCGGCCCTCCTTCAGACAATCCTGAAGATTACCAACTGGATATCTGGGCCGGTGTCCTCCCATCTTCACTGCATTGGGGCACACCAGAAGCCGATCCAAAGTTGAAAAAAGGCATAAATCAGCCAGGTAGTGTAACTGCCTTTTATAAAAAATAACCGTATATTCAATACATCAACAACTAAAAAGCTCACTTTTCAATATGGCAGGTAACAAGACCAAACTACTTCAGAAGCAGATTGATAAATTAAATGACGATGATTTTGATCTGAATGCATGGAAAAACGGCGCCACAATGGTACTCGAACGTATATTTGGCCCGCAAAACAGAAAGATAACCGCGATAGAACAAATCAAATACGAGCTAAGCAGCTGGTCGCTGCGTGATGCCAAAGGTTCGCGCTCGCAACTGGAATCCTGCAAGCAACAGGGTCGTGAAATTCTATTGACAGCAATTGATGAGCTTGAGCTACTTGGCGCTCCCGGCGATGCAGAAAAAGGATCGCCTATAGCTGACATGCTGGAAGAGGCTTTGGGGCTTGAATTGAAAGTGGCCGACTTTAAAAAAGTGATCGAATGGGTGGGTAGTGATGAGAAAGCAGAACAAAAGAGAAAGAAGCTCGAGCCAATATTTGAAAACCTGCACAAAGATGCTATGGAGAATATTATAATGGCATTGTTGACTTCTGAAACCGTACGTGTGGCATTTCAAACCAAAGAAGACTGAAAACGTTAAGCTGAATGGTAATGCAGCTGATAATGTACAGGTCTCTGATTTTTATAATATTGATTTTTTCGAATACAACCTACCTGGAGGCTGATTCATACAATCGCTTATGCTCCTATTTGAGAAATATTCAAAATGCCCAAGAGCATGTAAATCGCAATACATCTGAAAATATTGATGTCACCTATTACGGCATACACCTCAAAGCCGACAATCTAAGCGCCAAATTTGAAGGATACACTGAAATTAACCTGACCACTAAAGCATCTACACAAAAAATGATACTGGATCTATCAGACCTGATAACTGTTGATTCAGTCAAATTTGATGGAAATAACCTCTCATTCACTCATGAGAACGAGACACTTGAAATAGATCTCGGTATTGAAATCGAAGCTAGCCGCAATATCAGGCTATTGATATATTACGGTGGAAAAGGTCGTGCCGATGGGTGGAGCGGCATTTTTAATGAAACCAGTGAAAGCTGGGGTAACAGAATTACCTATACCCTATCCGAGCCATTTGAGGCGAGGTCATGGTTTCCATGCAAACAGGTCCTTACCGACAAGGCCGATTCCGCCGGGGTTTTCATTACGACAACAAAAAATCTTAAAGTAGGAGGAAATGGCTTACTAACTGTAGTAGATGTAGATGAAGATCACCACAGATTCGAGTGGCGCACAAAATACCCGATCGCTTACTATCTGATCGCTTTCAGCATAGGCGAATATGTGGAATACAATACGGAGGTCAGTTTTAAAGATGGCGATAAAATGCCCATTCAAAACCTTGTTTATGACCATCCGGACTGCCTGCCTTATTATCAGGACCAACTGGATGCCATGGCTCAGCAGGTTGAATTATTTTCCGAACTTTTTGGCAAGTATCCGTACCATGAAGAAAAATATGGTCATATGATGGCCCCCTTTGGCGGAGGAATGGAACATCAGACCATGAGCACGATGGGGCTTTTTACATTCGAACTCAATGCTCATGAACTTGCCCATCAATGGTTTGGAAATCAGGTTACCTGTGGCACGTGGCAGGACATTTGGATCAATGAGGGGTTCGCCAGATATAGTGAGTTTATCGCAATTGAATATTTAAAAAGCCCTTCTGAGGCCAAGAGTAAAATGAAAGCTTGGCACGAAAATATTTTTTCAAGATCCAACAATGAAAGTGTATTCATTCCTGAAGCTTCCTCGACAGACGTATCGAGAATATTCGACCTTTCAATCACCTATAACAAAGGCGCGGCCATTTTACATATGATCCGGTACATTATTGATGATGATGTATTGTTTTTTGACGTATTAAAAGGCTTTCTTCAGCAATACCAAAACAGCACGGCGACAGGTGATGATTTTCGGGACTACCTGAATCAAAATACCGATATTGATTTTACAGAATTTTTTAATGACTGGTATTATGGAGATGGGGCCCCGAAATACCGGGCCAGGTGGAATCAAATAGAAGACAGTGTTTATATTGAATTTAATCAAGAACCTTTAAGCGACCTGGTCGATTATTTCGAAATGCCCGTAGAAATACGATTGTTTGGTGAAATTGAAAAAACAATTAGGGTTGCACCTGCCAAGCATGACACGCTAATAAGTCTTCACTTTGATCACGAACTGGATTATATCGCTATAGATCCTGATAATTGGATTTTAAACAAAGAAATCAAACCAAAACGTGACCGCACGATTGGAACGAAGGTTTTGAATCTTGGAGCATCGATATTTGATATTGCGGTCTATCCGAATCCTGTGGGCAACACTATAAATCTGAAGGGAGATATTGGAAAGAAAAATTTTGCCCTCTTTGATCTTCAGGGCCGAATAATGGAAATCAATCCTGAATGCAACCGAAAACAATGCCTGATTGAAGTTGTCGACCTTTCTAGTGGTATTTACATATTAAAGGTCGACGACGGACTAAGAAGTGAACAAATAAAGGTAGTGGTAGAGTAATTAGTCAATCTATGTACCAGTAATGCCATTTCAATTGAGACTAAATAATATTCCATTTCACACCAAAACCTACACCCCTCTGGCGAATATCACAGGAATGTGTATTTTGTAAAAAAAACACGAAAACTTATGAGGATTTTTTTGACTTTAAGCCTGGTGGCCCTTCTTTGGTCATGCCAGGAAAAGAAGGGCCCGGCCTTTTTAATTACAGGCACACTACCCGAGCACAATGAAGAATACGTAATGTTGATGGAACGTGTGGAAGGGGAATGGAAACACCTGGATTCAGTAATCATTCAGAACGACACATTTTCACTAAAAGGTGTAGTAAACGAACCCAAAGAATACTGGATCACTGTTAAAGGAAACGATGCCTACGGTCGGTTCATTATAGAAAATGAAACGTACGACATACAAAAGGTAACTGAAAATGGTCGGCCATCACTGGAAGTAAAAGGAGGAACTTTGAACGAAGAACTTAAAGAAGTTCAGGCCTATCAAAAATCGACTTATGACTCCCTTGTAGCAATAATTATCGATATTCAACAAAATATGGATATTACTGCTGAAGAAAAGGAAGCACAACTGGAGGTGCAATATGAGGAAATGAATAAATTCACTGATGCTTATGAAAATCATCTCCGTCAGTATGTTGCGGAAAACAATGCAAGCTTTCTGGCTCCATACCTTGTGCGAAATGAGTTGTATTATTCGTGGGATGCAAGTCAGCTCGACTCTGTATTACAGGTGTTTGACACTACCCTAAATGACAATATCTATGTTCAACAGATCGAAGAAAGAGCCGATAAGCTAAGACTGGTCAGCATTGGTAACGAAGCCCCTGATTTCTCGCAGGAAAACCCGGAAGGTGAACCAGTTGCCCTTAGTGATTTCAAAGGCAAGTATGTGCTCATCGACTTCTGGGCATCATGGTGCGGCCCATGCCGAAGGGAAAACCCAAATGTAGTAGCTACTTATGCTGATTATAAGGACAAAAATTTTGAAATACTGGGCGTTTCCCTTGATGAAAACAAAGACCGCTGGCTGAAAGCAATAGAACAGGATAAAATCACCTGGCCACAGGTTTCGGACCTGGCAGGCTGGAAAAATTCAGTAGCCGGCCTTTATGCTGTAAAATCAATACCTCATACTGTATTGGTAGATCCTGAAGGCGTTATTGTAGCGAAAAACCTAAGAGGTGATCAGTTAAAAGAAAAGCTTGAAGAGCTGTTATAAGTATAAAAACATAAAATGGATAAAAAGGCTGTCGTAGAACCGATGGCCTTTATTAATTCAAAGCAATTCATGCACAAACTTCCATCTAAAGGAATGCTACAATTATGAATTTGGAAGGCTAGGGATTACGAATTGTCATTCCAAGCTGCTTTTTCGCCTTCTCCACCTCTTCTACAGGCAATTTACAACTCTTTTCAAGGCAGACATAGATCAGTGTTTTATCCCTGACAAATTTCTGCTCTAGCAGTGGTAGATATTCAGAAGTTTCAGTACCTAACCACAAAACATTGGGCCTATAGTCCAGTCGGATTTCCTTTAATATTTCGACGGCTTCAGGACCTGCAACAGCTACTTCAAAGTATGGATAGGTCTGCCAAAGCAATACGTCCATCCAATTGGCAAAATACTGAGGCGTTGATTGTAAATAAGGCAATACAGCGCCAACCATTTTTTCAGCCCTGTTTATCCTGGCCGTATCGTAATAAAAATGACCCAAACGAAATAAATTCTTTGCCAGAACCGAATTTGCAGAAGGCATTACATTGTCGGTGTAGTCCATTTCGATAGGTACAGCAAGAGGAAGTTGCTTTTGCGAAGACTGAAATAAAGTCTTTTCCGGTGATATAAAGTTGCTTTCTACGTATCCCATCAGTAATGAAGCCTCTTCCAGCCATTTCTTATCGAGTGTGGTCTGGTACAGGCTGACAAATGCATCGATCAGGTAGGCATAGTCCGTCAGGCCTGCCTTTATGTTTCGTTTTCCTTCAAATGAGCTCCGCCAGACTTCTCCCTTTTCATTCATCATCGTATTTTTCAGGAAATCAGCAATTATCAATGACTCATTCAGGAATTTTTCGTCTTGTGTCGCAAGGTAGCAATGAAGAAACCCATTTATTAAAAGGGCATTCCAGGCGGCTATGATCTTACGGTCTGTTGAAGGCGCTTCGCGTTTTTGTCTCCTTTCCAACAATTTTTCATTGGCCCAATTTAAAGTATCAAGCCAATTTGAGACATCAATATCGAATTCATGGCATATTTCCTCAGGGCTGCCCGCTTGAAATAAGATGTTCCGTCCATTATCCCAATTTCCTGCTTTTGTTAATCCATAATATTTGCTTACCCATGGAGTAGCTTTACCCAATATTTTTTGTACTTCATCAAGCTGCCAAACGTAATACTTTCCTTCTTCGCCCTCACTTTCAGCATTCAATGAGGCATAATATCCGCCTTCACTGCTTTTCATGGCCGACAACCATTCCCATGTCTCCTCAATTCCCAATCTATATTTTGGTTCATCCGTCAACTGGTACAATACAGCCATTATTTTTAGCAATTGAGCGTTGTCATACAACATTTTTTCGAAGTGTGGGATATTCCAGGCGCTATCAATGGCATACCGGGCGAAACCGCCGGCCAACTGATCATAAATGCCGCCCTTCAGCATTTTCGATACCGTATTTTGAGTATGCGTTACAAACCCCCTTTTCCCGGATAATACACCATAGTTCAAAAAGGTCATTAAATCGTTCGGAAGTGGGAATTTTGGTGTACCCGAATAGCCCCCATTTATGGTATCCCATTGATAAGACCATTTTTCCATCCAATCATGAATCATAGCAGTGTCTGCCTGATTATTCCTTTCGGCCTCAAACGTTAATTTTTGATAGGCCAGCCCCCGGTGAATTCGATCACCCAGTTTCCTGAGCTCATCTGGGTTTTCATTCCAGGTTTCGGTAATCTGCGATAATAATTTAAGCCAATGCTCTTTTGGGAAATAAGTACCTGCAGTAATAGGCTTACCGTCGGGAAGTAAAACAACATTCAACGGCCAGCCGGCCCTACCGGAAATCTTTTGCGCCATATCGATCAGGGCACGATCCACTTCAGGCCGTTCTTCACGATCAACTTTGATATTGATAAAATGTGCGTTCATCAAATGTGCCACGGAATCATCCTCGAACGATTCGCGCTCCATCACATGACACCAGTGACAGGCAGCATAACCCACGCTTACCAGTACCAGTTTGTTTTGCGATTTTGCCGTTTCAAAAGCCGCTTCACTCCACTCCTGCCAATGCACAGGATTGTCAGCATGCTGTAGCAAATACGGGCTATGGCTTGCCCCCAGATTATTTTTTTCCCAATTAGCGCCCCCTGAACAGGCCATCAGGATCAATGAAAATACCGCGTAAAAAATGCTTTTGTTGTTCATTTTGATCAATATACAAAAATCCATACTTCCCGCATTTTTGCACACGAAGTAATACAATTCATGATTAAGGTTGTCAAATCGTCAAAATCATTACATATTCACCACCAATTCCGCGTCTTTTTTTAATTTCACGTTTACTTTTGCGGAATAAAGCCAAAGTGATTTTTCAACCTTAACCAACGCAATGTCGGTAGTTGTACAACATTTAACCAAGCAATTTGGCGAACAGCGCGCTGTTGACAACGTCAGTTTCGAAGCTAATCCGGGAGAAATCCTTGGATTCCTGGGGCCTAATGGTGCGGGAAAGTCCACGACAATGAAAATCGCTACCTGCTACCTGCCTCCTACCAATGGGCATGTTTCCGTATGTGGATATGATGTGGTAGATCAGCCTTTAGAGGTTCGTCAGCAAATCGGTTACCTGCCGGAACAAAACCCGTTGTACTACGATATGTATGTGCATGAATACCTGAACTTCGCTGCCGGGATCAGCTACCGGAAAAAAAAGGGGATCAAATCGCGTGTAAAGGCTATGATCGACCTGTGTGGATTGACCATAGAACAAAACAAGAAAATTGGCACCCTGTCGAAAGGGTATAAACAACGTGTTGGTCTGGCCCAGGCGCTTATTCACGACCCTCAGGTATTGATCCTGGACGAACCTACAACTGGTCTCGACCCCAATCAGATCCTTGAAATCAGGCAACTTATAAAAGACATCAGCCGCGAAAAAACGGTAATTTTCAGCACGCACATCATGCAGGAAGTGCAGGCGCTTTGTGACCGTGTGGTTATCATTAATCGCGGTCGAATAGTGGCCGATGGTGCTCCTGATACACTTTCGGCCATGGGAGAAGGCGTGACTGTGATAGAGATCGAGAGCAAAAACCCTGTGGGAGAAGCGTTTTTTCATGAGATAGAGGGAGTGCTCAAAGTAGAAGCCACAAATACCACTCATTACAAGATACAGTCCAATACCGATGTTCGCGAAAGAATATTTTTGCATGCCGCAGCCAATAAAGTAGTGTTGTTGGGTATGAAAATGGCGGCCAGCAATATGGAAGATGTATTCCGGCAATTGACAAAAACGAAAAACAATGTTTAGAATATTTATAAAGGAACTAAACAGCTTTCTGGATTCACTGATTGCCTATGTGATCATCGGTATTTTTTTGATCAGTATAGGGCTGTTAACATGGGTTTTTCCCGAAACCAGCGTACTGGAATATGGTTTTGCCGATATGGGCGCCTTGTTCAACCTCGGGCCTTACGTATTTATGTTCCTCATCCCCGCCATAACAATGCGTTCCTTTTCGGAAGAAAGAAAAAGTGGCACTCTGGAGTTGCTACTTACCAAACCATTGCACGACTGGCAGATCATTGGAGGTAAATTTCTGGCTGGGTTTGTCATCGTATTGTTTTCGCTATTGCCCACATTGCTTTATTATTATTCTATATATCAGCTGGGTTCCCCGGTGGGCAATATTGATTCAGCAGGCACTATGGGTTCCTATATTGGACTATTATTGCTCGGCGCCGCCTTTACATCCGTAGGTGTTTTTGCTTCCTCAATCACTGAAAATCAAGTCATAGCCTTCGTAATAGCGGTTTTTCTGAGCTTTATTCTCTATCAGGGCCTTACCTCTTTTGCCAATATTGATGTGTGGGGTACTTTTTCCAATGAAATTGAACAGCTTGGCATCATGTATCATTACGATGCGCTTAGTCGTGGACTTATCGATTCCCGAAATGTCATCTATTTTTTCAGTGTAATTGCACTTTTATTAATGTCAACCAACCTGGTACTCGGAAGCAGAAGATGGTAAATCTATTCAATAAAAAAACGGAGTATTTATTAAGCTTTGCCATTGGCATCGTACTGATCATCATTGTCAATCAATTGGGTTCGATGTATTTTACCCGCATCGACCTTACAGAAGAAAAGCGATATACCATCTCGGATGCCACTATCGAGATGTTGCAGAACCTCGATGAAACAGTATATGTAGATGTTTATCTGGACGGGGAATTTCCGGCAGGATTTCAACGTTTGCAAAAATCCATCCGTGAGATCTTAGAGGAGTTTAAGGTCTACGCGGGTGATCAATTACAATATCAATTTATTGATCCTACCCTGGATATCAGTCCGAATGTACGTCAGGAATTTTATCAGAACCTGGCGGAAAAGGGCATTCAACCGACCAACGTTTTTGATACCAAGGGTGGCGAAAAAGTAGAAAAACTGGTATTTCCCGGCGCCGTTATTTCATATGGAACAAGGGAAAAAGGCGTTATGTTGCTCAAGGGCAATAAATCCTCCAGCCCACAGGAGCAACTCAACCAATCCATTGAAGGCCTAGAATATGAACTGGCAAGTTCGATCTTACAGCTCACTCAATCCCGGCTAAAAAGCATCGCATATTTAACCGGTCATGATGAACCTACGGGAAAGAAAATCGCCGGCCTCAAAAGTGCATTAAGCGAGTATTATTTTATCCAGGAAGTTGATATTTCCACTGTGAACTCTCTGGAGGGTTTCGATGCATTTATTTTGGCGCAGCCCAAATCGGGATTCAGTGAAACCGATAAATTGAAAATGGATCAGTTTATTATGAAAGGTGGAAAAGCCCTATTTGTCATTGACAAGCTATATGTTAACCTCGACAGTATTGGCGGGGAGGGGACTTATGCCCTGCCATATGACCATAACCTGGACGATTTTTTCTTTAAATACGGCATACGCTTTGAACAAAGCCTGATCGTGGATATCAACGCGGGTTATTATCCCGTTGTGGTCGGCAATATGGGCAATCAGCCCCAAATGCGACTGATGCCATTCCCCTACTTCCCTTTGATAAACCGATACGAGCCACACCCGATCGTGCGCAACCTGGATGCTGTTTATACGCGGTTTGTCAGTAAGATCGATACAGTTTACGCAGATGGAATCCGGAAAACACCTTTGCTTTACACTTCAGAATATTCAAGAATTGTTAATGCCCCTATTTTGGTAAGTCTGAATGATATCAGGGCTGAACTTAAACCGGAATTTATCCAGGCGGGGCCCCAGGTCATTGGATGGTTATATGAGGGCGCTTTTTCTTCTATTTATAAAAACCGATTTCTGCCTGAAGGTGCGGATCAGAGCAATTTTGTAGCTGATGGCAAAGAAACGGGCCTGATATTTATTTCTGATGGCGACCTGATAAAAAATGAGGTGAACCCCAAAACCGGCCAACCGCTTGAATTAGGACTTGAGCCATTCTCAAATACGATGTATGCCAACAAAGACCTGATCGTCAATGCCATGGCATATTTGATGGATGAAGGCGGCATCATCAACGCCCGGAACAGGGAAGTGAAGATCAGGCCATTAGATCCTGTTAAGCTGCAGAGGGGAAAAACATTCTGGCAAACTTTTAACCTAGTAGCGCCAATTGCACTATTAATTGCTTTTGGATTGATCAAATACTGGATCCGTAAAAAAACCTACGCAAAGAATTGATATGCGTCAAAAACAAAAAAACATTCGTCTCCTGATTCTTTTGGTGGTACTCATAGCTGTATCCGTTTCTCTTTGGTTCATTAACAAACCTGTAAAGAGAGAAAAAATACAATTGGCGAAACTCAACCTCCCCGATACTTCTCAAATTGCAAGTATCGAAATGAAAAAAGATGGTAAGGCCATTTTATTGACTGAAACGGATAGCGCATGGCTTGTCAATGGTAAATTTGAAGCCGATCCGGGCATTATACAGGCGCTGATGAATATACTTGAACAGGTCGAGACTCGTCGGACAGCGGCTGAAAATGAAGTGGAAACCCTTTCAGAACGCTTGGTTAATGAAGGTGTTTTGGTGCGCTTATTAAACAAAAGTGACCAGGTTTTAAAAGCTTTTTGGGCTGGTGGCAATGCTAACCAAACACAAAGTTATTTTATGCCCGAATCGAAAGACGAGGTTTTCATCGTTGCACTTCCTGGAAACGAAGGGTATGTAAGTGGCATTTTCGAAATTCCTGAAATTGACTGGAAAAATCGATTGATTGTTTCGGCCGACTGGCAAACACTGGATAAAATTTCATACACTTTCCCGAAAAATCCAGAAGCTTCTTTCACAATTAAAAACAACACCGGTTTGCCCGAGGTAATTAATAGCCCGCGCATGGACTCCACAGTGGTATTTAACCTTTTAGATGAATACCGCTATTTACAAGCTGACAATTTCCTTACTGAAGAAGAAATAATGAAACTGGACAATATCGAAAGTACCGGTGCATTTCTAAGAGTTGAAGTTTTTAATAAAAACCGGGAACCCGTAACCATCGACTTTTATGAAAATGATAGTGATAGCGCCTTTTGGCTTGCCAGGGTTGATAAAAGAGAATGGGTGCGTTTCTCCAAGAAGCGTTTAAGAAACATTATTCGACCACGAAGGGCTGTTGTCGGTCAAAATTCCTGACCATCTTCCTCTTGTGGCACATAGAGTGGCAGGTCATTCTCAAAATCATAAAGCGTAATTCGTCTTACCTGATAATACGTGGTCCAGAAGTCGCGGAGAGATTGAACGTACTCCCGCTTTGCCTGATCCTTTTCCTGCAGTGCAATATTGAGGTCGGTAATACTGATTTTACCGATCAAATAACGATTTTTTGAAATGTCAAACCTGTTTTGCGCCACTTCATCTGCTTTGCGCGATATCCTTACCTTGTTTCGCAGCATCTCTAATTGCTTGACCAGGGTAAACACCTCTTGCTCAAAATTCATTTTTTCCTGCTCCACTGTGTAGTTGGTAAGTTCCTGAAAAGCACGAGCTGTTTCAAGTCTTGATTTTGTGCGGCCCCAATCCAATATAGGGATCTGGAAGCCCAACTGTACTGCCAGTTGGTTTCTTGGATCTGCATAGGTATCCTGCAACTCTACCCCTGAATTCGTCACTCCAAATGAGGCGGTCAAGTCCATATTCAACCCAGTTTCACCTCGCGCCCTGGCCAGTTCCTGCCTTGCTTCCAGTTGCCTTCTTCGAAAGGCTATTACCTCACTCCTGTTTTTATTGGCCTCCTCCAAAGCCCTTCCTACCTGAACATCAAAATCTGGAATTATTTCGGGTATAACCAATTCAATATCATCATACTGGGTAATCCCGAGAAAGGATTTGAGCCTTAATAAATTGGTTTCAATATCCAGTTCAGCCTGAGATACCGCCTGTTCTGCGTTTAGCTTGGTAAGCTCTAACTGTAATAATTGGTTTTCAGCTATTGTACCGAGATTATACCTGCCCTGCCCGATTTGGTAAATAGTATCGCTATTAGAAAGATTTAATGAGGCAATTTCCAGGCTTTTTTGTGCCAGAAGAAGATCGAAAAAAATTCGGGTGGCCTGCAGGGAAATGTCCTCAAGATCTTCCACGTACCCCCTTTTGACCTCTTCATAGCGCAGGGGTTCAATTCTTCTGTCCCATTTCAGTTCGTTGAAACTAAATATCGGTTGAACTAACCCCAACTGAAAGATATCACTTCTCCACTGGCCAAGATCACTGCTGTAATCGTCGTAGCGCTCAAGCCCCGAGCCGAGGTATACTTCCGCACCGGTCAACCCAACCGACTGGCTGATGCCCAGATTGACGTTGGACAGACTCTGCTCTACGGGTCGGAAAACAATGGTGCCATCGGGTTGCGTGACGGGGTTAAACTGCCTTTGGTAGTTAGGTAGTATCCCATTAAGAGTGAGTTGAGGGTTATAGTTCGACTTATACACACGAAACTGCCAGTAACCGTTTTTCCTTCTGGTTTGTGCCTGTTTAAATGAAATTGACCGGGACTTGGCGTATTCAACAATTTGATCAAGAGTAAATTCCTGCGCTTCCAATTGTGAATAGGAAAAAAGGAAAAGAAGGGCTAGCGCTATGAGCTTATTCATGTCTGAGTGATATTATAGGGTCTTGCATTGCAGCTCTTCTGGCAGGCGCTATGCCAAAAATCAGGCCTACTGAAGCGGCAACTAAAAATGAAATCATAATGGAGTCGAACGCAATAACGGTGGGTATTTCGGCAAGTGTAGATATGGCTGAAGCGAGTAAAATACCCAGGATCACACCAATTATCCCCCCCGCAACACTAATGGTAACCGCTTCGAACAAAAACTGCATAATGATATCATTCTTACGTGCACCCAGGGCTATTCTCAGTCCGATTTCCTTGATGCGTTCCATCACTGAAGCGAGCATAATATTCATGATGCCAATTCCGCCGACGATCAATGAAATGCCTGCAATAGCTCCCAGTACATAGTTGAATATGTCATTGGTTCTTTGTTGTTGTTTTAGTAGTAATTCGGGGATTTCAATTTGATAGTCAACTATGCCATTATGACGTCTTTTGAGCATTCTTGAAATTATATCAGCGATATTGGAAATCTTATCAGATTGAGATACCTGCACTACCAACCTATCGATTTGATGATAATTTTTACGATTTAGTAATTCCCGGTTCTCATCGGGATTAGCAGCCAGTTTTATTAATCTTTCTGTTATAAGTGAACGGTTGGTATATCGCATCAGCACCGTTTTGATGGGCGTGTATACATCCATGTTGTAATTGCGGATACCCAGGTTTTCAATACTTGTTTTTGTAATGGATTTATTTTCTAAAACACCAATTACGCGCAACCAATTGTTACCGCACTTCAGCATTTTTCCTATGGCATTTTCCTTACTGAAAAATTTTGCTTTTATTCCGCTGCCAATGATACATACCGGTAATCCTTTTTCGAGTTGCTCATCGGAAAACATCAGCCCTTGAACTAATTCAAAATCAGCGATATCAAAATAATCGGGCTCAATGCCCACCAGTTTTGCACTTCGCCGAAGACCGCTTTTTATTATGTAAGTGTCCAAAACCACTTCAGGACTCACTCGGTCGATACCGGGAATTACACCTAAAATACTTTCACTATCGTGCAGTGAAAGCCCGTTAGACATATTTAGTATTTCTTTCCGGGTGTTTTCATTTTTTGATACTTCCTCTTCTTCCTGCTCAACAATAGGCGTAACGACAATATTATTGACCCCCACGAGTTTGATCTGCTCCAAAAGTTCAACTTGTGCACCACGCCCGATTGACAACATACTGATTACAGCTGCTACACCGAATATGATCCCCAGTGCGGTAAGCAATGATCTGATTTTATTAACCTTTACTGCATCAAAAGCAATGGAAAAATTGAATTTGAGCCGTTCTTTATTCATAATACAAACTTTCCTGCCCTATTGCTCCAAAGATGCGGTTAATTGCTTTATTTCTTTGTCCTGTACTGATTCGGGAATATTTAAATACACAATATCGCCTTGTTCCAGCCCTTCATTTATAACCGATTCATTTTCATTTACTTTGCCCGGCATTACTTCCTGTTTTACAATATTGATCCCTTCTTTTTTGTATACATATGTTATGGAATCACCTTGTGAATGCAGGCATTCCAGTGGGATATGCAGTACATCCGGTATTTCTTCTATGATTATGCGGTTTGAGGTGGTCATGGAAGGTCGGAGCGTGGAGTCCGATTCATTGATTTCAACGCGTACTTCAAATACTTTTGCATCGGAATTGGGCTTCTGTTCACCTACATTGGCAACAGACACTATTTTTCCGGTTAGCTTTTTATCGGGAAAAGCATCCAGGCCAATAAATACGCTCTGGCCTGCTTTAACATTACGTATATCAATTTCATTGATGTAAGTCTTGGAGATCATAGTGCTCAAATCGGGTAAGGTAGCCACAACGGGGTCCCAGCCATTAATAGTTGACCCTTCCCCGATTTTTGTTCCATCCCAATCTTTATGATAGATCACCATGCCGTCAGCCGGCGCCATTACTGTAAACTGATTGCTCAATTTTTGTAAAAACTCATATTCTGTCCGGTCTTCGGCAAACACAGCCGCAGCTTCCCTCATTTCGGCAACTGCTTTTTCTTTTTTGATCTTGTAGTTTTCTTTGGCTTGTTGATATTCCCTCTTTGCTTTTTCCAGTTCAATTTCGTTCTGTTTTTGAGTAGCCGGCGGTTCATATTGTGACTGCTCAACGATCAATTCTTTTTGGCGGACGTTATACTCAAGGTTAATTAGCTGATCTCTTGCCTCACGTAGTGTAAGTGCCGTGTCCATACGAACCTGGATGTATTTGGACTCACTTTGATCCATCTCGTTTTTGCTGTTAGCAATCTTATCATTTATCTCTGACGGATCGAGCCTTGCGATATAGCCCCCGGAATCCACCACAGTGCCTTCATCCACCATATTATCTATTTTGACCTGCCAAATGCGAGCTGCCCTTAAGGCAGTAGGCCCCATAATACGTATTGAATTTTTAGCTTCTAGTTCTCCACTGGTGTTTACCTCAATTATGAAATCCCCTTTTTCTACTTCGACGGTGATGTCGTTATCTACCACAGCAGTGCCCCCGAAAACCCACCAGCCGATCGATAAAACCGAAACGACAATTGCGGAAATAATAATGTTCTTCTTTTTCATAATACCTCACTCGATGATAGTGTTTTGTAAACACTTGAAACGAAATGTAATTTCGAGAAATTTATCGTTTAATTAAAGAGATCAATTCATGTTTTTTCAATTTTTGAATTTGTTTGAATAATTCCGAGGCATTAAAAAAGCGATTCCAGTTGGAAATCGCTTTTTTCATTGAATTGATTTAATTTTTTATTTCTCCCTGGTCACTTTGCTGTTATCGGTTTTGTTTTCGATTTCAACTACTGCATCACCTTTATACCTAACCAGGCTATTATCAGAAACATTGACCGTGATATTCTCATCGGCATTTAATCTGGCAGAGGAATTTGTTCTTATAGCGATTACGATTTTATCAACCTCATATTCAAATGCCATCAGACGAGAAGCGCCGCTTATATTGGCATCGATACGCTTGCCATCCCCTTCGAGTATTAATTTTGATGCATCGCTTAATTCTACAGACAGATACCTTGCATCAATGTTCATTTCTGCCGAACCTCCGTCATCTATTTGTATATCGACTTTATTTTCGGAAAACCCTTCGACAAATGCAGTCGACCTGGCCTCAATATCAATTGATTTTAGTTCGGGCATTGACAAGTATATTTTAATTTTATGGCGTTCGATATCTTTATCATTTTCCAGGTAAAGCACACCTGCATTTTCATCTATTTCGATTTCCTTGACCAGGTCTTCTTCACCATTCACAATTACTTCATAAGTATTATCTTCCTGGATATACACTTCAAAGCTTCCTCTAAGCTGGACTGAGGAGAAACTATCTAAGTTTTCATACATTTTGAAGTAACCGCGAATATCGGATTTATCGAATGGTTCTTTACGATCAGTTTCTTCTTCAAAGAAATCTTCTGGCTCTTCAGGGCACGTTACACAGTGCAGCCCATCCTGATCAAATTCCCAAACATTATTTTCAATGTCGTAATTACTGTATCCATTGCGATACATAAACCTTCCAAATAACCATTTTAACTGGTCATCCATTACAAATTGTTGACCAAGAGGCAAATACAGCACCAATTCGACTTTTTGCATTCGGAAAGGCACTTCTTCGCCCAAACTGAAATCTGAATCGAAAGTAAGGGTGCTATCCTGCAAGGAAACATTGTATTCGATCCCTTTTGCATTTTCTATTGCCTCAGTTCGATCACCACCACGCGCCACGTAATACTGGACCAGCCTGACCGACGAGTCATAATGGCTGCGAATATTCAATTCGACCTGATCGTAGTCGAGATTGTGTATTCCCGGCGCCTCTTCGTAATCCAGTACAAGCACCTTGTCCTGAAGATTCCAGGTATCTTCTTTCTTGAACTGGCCTTCCATATTAAAATCGTGGATCTTTGAAGGTATTACAAAACTCAGAATGATGATACTGATAAACCAAAGGCCAAGCATTGACCATCCGGCGGTTGGATTGACCAGACTTCTTTTCATCAATACGGCAGCTCCTGCAACAGACAAACCCAGAAACGGAATAAACAGCGCCAGGAATAGTGCAATACCACTTAAAATTCCAATGTCGTAGCTAAGTATTTCGACCGGGAGATTGTCAACTTGTAACCACCCATAGTTGGTGATGACACCCAGTAAAACCCCCATTGTTATGACCAATGCAATTATGAGTATTATTCCAGTTAGTAACAAAATCAGACCTGCCAGTACCCTTGCCACTTCACCTAGAAACCGAAGAAGAGGACCTGACGATTTGGATAGAAAATCAATTAATGAAGCAATTAACCTGAATGGAAATAAAAGTATCTTTACGAATACATTTTCCTCATCTTCCTTGATGTTCAGGCTCTTTTTGATCCCCGCTTCAATATTTTTCAGGGTTAGTGGTTCCCCCTGCATTTCCAGGCGATCGGTTATTGTGCGTGCTTCAGGTAGTATTATCCAAAGTATGATGTACAAAATAAGCCCGGTTCCGCCCAGGAAAATACTGATAAAGAACAATAGACGAAAAATTACTACATCTATTCCAAAATACGCTGCTGCACCACTACAAACACCACCCAAAACCTTATGATCGGGGTCTCGGTACATTTTTTTGATCTTCCTGGTCTCTTCCAACTCATCACTTCCCGGAATAATGATCCACATAACAATGTATGCTATGAACAAAAAGCCACCGATTGATGGTAAGATGGATATTCCAAAGAACAGTAATAAATAGAACAGACGGATCCAAAGCGGATCAACATTGAAATAGTGAGCAATACCCGCTAAAACTCCTCCTAAAATCTTGCGCCGGTTGTCTCGGTAGAGCTTTCTGCTAAAGGCATACTCCTCCTTTGGTCCTTCTTTTTGATCAGAACGTTCTTCCTTCTTTTCTTTTTCTGTCGATTCGATGATGTATGACGACTCCTCTTCAGCTGCCTGAAAGTCCTCAATGCTACCCATCGTGGCAATCAACTTTTCAACATCTTCCTTTGTGATGACCTGCTTGCCATCTTTAAGTTCTTTAAGAAATATTTCGGCAATGCGGCCTTCTATGTCAGCAATGATTTCCAGGCTGTCATCAAAAGAAGAAAAATAACGATTGATTGACTCCAGATATTGTTTCAGTTGATCATAACCATCTTCTTCGATATGAAATATGATACCACTGATATTTATGCTTATATTCTTTTTCATGGTTGAAAAATATTATTCTTTCGACTTGTTTTTGATGATCTGATTGGTAGATGACATGAGCTCTTCCCATGTTGAATCCAGTTTTTCCAAAAATTTCTTGCCTTCTTCGGTAAGCGTATAATATTTACGCGGCGGACCGGAAGATGACTCTACCCATTTGTACTCGAGAAGACCGGCCTTTCTTAGCCGGGTGAGTAATGGATACAAGGTGCCTTCCACCACCATAATCTTGGCTGATGTCAATTCTTCCAACATATCAGAGGCGTAAACCTCACCTCTCGATATGATGTGCAGTATACAAAATTCAAGTATTCCTTTGCGCATCTGCACCTGTGTATTTTCAACTTTCATAACCATATTCTTTCCTTTACATTTCTATATACGGAAAAGTACCTTGCATAGCATAGTACTATTTGATAAAAATTAGCTTGTATAGTCATTTTCTTTTTTATTTGATATTTTTTCTTATTTATGTTATATTAAATGCTAAAAAATCGACGAACCTCACCCTTTTTTCGGTCATTATCTGTCAAACTGTGCTAAAGGAAACGTGCCGTATTTATATCTTTGAACAATGATTCGGAGTCTGCTAATTTTTTTCATCATCTCTACAGCCTTTCAGGGTCCTTTTGCCAGGGCGCAAATCAGAACCCCGAAATACAGCAATGAGTTTCTTGCGATTGGAGTAGGAGCTCGAGCTTTTGGAATGGGGCATGCAATGACCTCCATCTCCAATGGAGTAAGCTCAACGTACTGGAACCCTGCAGGTCTTCTTGACATTGAGGAGAAATATGCGGCTTCACTTATGCACGCTTCATGGTTTGGCGGTATTGCCAATTATGATTATGCCGGATTTGCCACACCAATTGACAGCAACTCTCATCTTGGCATCAGCCTGGTTAGAATGGGAGTAGATGATATTCCGGATACTCGTTTTTTATATGATGCCAACGGAGCATTAAATTACGATAACATCAGGTTTTTCTCAGCGGCAGATTATGCCTTTTTTATCAGTTATGCACGAAAAATACCTTCCATACCCAAATTAAGGTTGGGAGGGAATATAAAAGTCATTTATCGCAATGTTGGAAATTTTGCCAATGCCTGGGGATTCGGCCTTGACGTTTCAGCCATTTATAAGACAAATGGCTGGAATTTTGCCTTAATGCTTCGCGATGTAAGCGGCACCTTTAACGTATGGACGCATAATTCATCTTTACTGGCCGATATTTATGCCCAAACAGATAATGTAATTCCCGAAACCAGTATAGAACTGACGCTACCAAAAACAATTTTGGGGGTATCAAAAAGCTGGAGATTCGCCGAGAAATATGGTGTACTATTAGCAATGGACGCAATTTTGACATTTGACGGTAAAAGAAACACTTTGCTCCCTTCTGATTTTGCCAGTGTAGACCCTTCTTTTGGCCTTGAACTTGACTATCTTGAAAAAGGTTTTGTACGATTCGGACTAGGGGATTTTCAGGAAATCAAAAAACTGGGTGGAGGAACTGAAATGACCATGCAACCTAATTTCGGTATCGGAGTAGCATTTAAAAACGTCAGGATAGATTATGCGCTGACCAATGTAGGGGAACTTTCAGAATCGTTGTATTCGCATATATTTTCTATCAACCTGGGTTTTAACTAAAAGGTAAGTATGAAAAATAAATTATCCATAGCCATCGGTATCTTAATTACCAGCCTAAACGCTCTGACCGCTCAACCTATTGGCAATGAATGGATTGATTTCAATAAAACCTATTATAAAATTTCCCTGGCTGAAACAGGAATATATGAGCTAACCTATGATGATCTCGCCGACGTGGGATTTCCTGTAAATACAATTGATCCCAGAAGGCTTCAGATCTATTTTCGCGGTACGGAGCAGGCAATCCATGTTGCCGGTCAAAATGACGCCTCTTTTGACCCTGATGATTACATTCTTTTCTATGGAGAACGCAACAATGGCACCTTAGATAGTGCATTGTACCTGGCCCCGGATACCCAACCTCACCGTTATTACAATTTGTTTTCCGATTCCAGCGCTTATTTCCTAACCTTCATTATCGATGGTACAGACGGCAAAAGAATGGACTTCTTCAAAGAAAATAATGTATTTGGGCTTCCGGCAGAAGAATATCATCTGGAGCGACAACTTCAGTTACAGACTAATAGTTACTCGCCAGGTCTACATTATCCCCTGGGGCAAACGAGCGCTGAAATTTATCGTTCGGAATACGACTATGGTGAAGGCTGGAGTGGAAGTAGTATCCGGAGAGGAAACAACCAGATATTCACTTTTGGCAACCTGACTGAAGTTAACCGAACAGGCCCGGATCCTGAGATAGAAATATTACTTGCAGGTCGTAACAACCTCAATCATAATGCTACTATTCTGGTAGGCCCCAGCCAGACGAATTTAAGATTAATCCACACTGCCGAGTTTGCCTACCACCGAAACTATAAACTCAATGAGATTATACAATGGTCTGACATAAGTACAGCAGGAGAATTATATGTGGAAGTAAGGGTTAACGGAGTTGGTTCGAGCGCTGACTTTGTTTCCGTATCCTATGTGGAATTAGAGGTTCCTGAAAACTTTGATCATACCGGTAAACCGGCGAAAAAATACTGGCTTAAACCCAATACGGGTAATAAGTCTTACATCGAAATCGCAAATGTTCCGGCACAAACCAGAATATTCGATATCACCAACCCCAATAATGTGCGCGAAATAGGTTTCAACAGAACGGGCAACGATATAAATGCCATTATTTCAGAAACACTTGCCGGAAGGGAACTCTGGCTTAGCTCTGCCTATGAAAAAGGCTTTGTAATCTCCCCGGTGAATTTTGACAACCTCAATTTATCCGGCAAGGAATACATTATTATTTCACACCCTGCATTACGAATACCTACAGAGAGCTATGAGGACCCGGTCAAGGCGTACGCGGAATTCAGAGCTACACCGGAAGGTGGCAGTTTTGATACCTTATTAGTGAATATACAGAATCTCTACAACCATTATAGCTATGGTGAAATCACACCTCTTGCCATTCAAAACTTTTGTCGTGACCTGACCGATCGCGCAAATCCACAATATCTGTTTTTGATCGGTAAAGGCCTTACACCCAATTACAACTCACATAGATTGGATTTCGACACTCAGACCTTCAAAGACCTTGTTCCAACTTATGGTTTCCCGGGTAGCGACTATATATTTTCAAGTCAGCTCAACGGATCGGAATATGCCCCAAACATTCCCACCGGTAGATTAACAGCCAATGCCGCTGGTGAAGTTGAGGCTTATTTAAATAAAGTAAAAGAAATGGCCGCTCAGCCCTTTGATGACCTCTGGCGGAAAAACCTGGTACATTTAAGCGGTGGAAGAGGAAGTTCAGAACAGGGATTATTCCGATTCTATGTGAACAATTTGGCAAAAATAGCTGAAGGCCCGTACCTGGGTGGAAAAGTAACGACCATCAGTAAAAAAACCAATAACAGCACTGAATTGATCAATATATCAGACCTGATCAATGATGGCGCCGGGTTGGTAACATTTTTCGGGCACAGCTCTTCCTCTGGAACTGATATAGAAATAGGATTTGTTTCAGATGAAAGTCAGGGTTACAACAACCAGGGGCGATACACCACATTCCTGGTAAATGGCTGTAATTCGGGCGACATGTATTTTACCGGAAGAGGTTGGGGAGAAGACTGGATAACAACTCCAAACAAAGGTGCTGTTGCATTTATTGCCCATACGGGTACAGGCATTTCCACCACGCTTCGAAATTATTCCGATGAGTTTTATTTAAAGGGTTTTGGAGACACAACACTCATTAAAAAAGGAATAGGAGATATTCATAAAGCAGCAGTTCAGGCATACTCCGACAACTACGGTGACTCACCCCTCGACATATCTCAAATGCAACAAATGGCCTTGAATGGAGATCCGGCAGTAAAAGTATTCGGGGCGCCATTACCTGATTTTGCCATCAACGAAGAAAATATATTTGTTGAGTCTGTTGACGGTCAACCCGTGAATGCATTTTCCGAGACATTCAATTTAGGTCTTATTCTGCAAAACTATGGAAGGACCTCCGATGATACTTTGAGCATATTAGTTACCCGAAGGCTGAGCAACGGTGAAACAATAGAATTGGATACAGTAAGTACCACCAACTTGTATTATGAAGATACGATAAAAATAGAAGTACCATCAGAGGGTCTGGCGAGTTATGGCAATAATGAGTTTTCAATTTCTCTTGATCCACTTAACAGTATTGAAGAGCTCAATGAGACAAATAATTCAACTTCTTTTACCTACTTCCTGCCATTGGGAGGCACAAATAACATATATCCAAGGCAGTTAGCAATTATTAACGACCGTACACCTCAGATCACGGTTCAGTCATTGGATATTTTTACCGGAGAAAGGAACTTCCAGATCGAGCTTGATACTACGGACCAATTTAACAGCCCTGTTAAACAAATGACTAGCATAACAGCAAATGTGCTGGCCAGGTGGGAAGTTGAGCTACCTTCTGTTGATTCCGCTGTTTTTTACCTCAGAAGTAAATATGCAAATCCGAGGGAAGGTGAAATTGACGATTGGATAGAAACCTCATTTACTTTTATAGCAGATGTAAATGATGGCTGGAATATGTCGGGCTTCGATCAGTTTAAATGGTCCAACAGTGTGGAAATTGAGCGCGACGAGAACACGCAGTCATGGCAATTTAAGTCGTTCAACACTCCCATTGAAATTCGGACTTTTGGCGCCAATCATCCTGAATTCGGCCAGAATGACGTACAACTCATTATTGCGGGTGAAAGCTATATATTTCCTGGAAGGTTATGCACGGATAATTCAATCAACCTCGTGGCTTTTGACCGGGGGACCACAGCCCCATACCTCAACCTTCGATTCAATGCCATTGACGTACTCGATAGAAGGCATTGCGGTGAAACACCCACAGTGATCAATAATTTTGTAAATAATGAGATTGAAAATGAACGCTGTTTCGGTGATAAATGTATAGACCGCTACATTTCTGAGGTGAAAAACGGTGACTTCGTATTAATGTTTTCCATCGGTGAAGTGACGTATCAAAACTGGTCTACCTCAACCATAGATAGCCTGGAGCTTATAGGCATTGAACCAACCGAATTGCTTTCTTTGATGAATGGCGATCCCATCATTGCACTGGGAACAAAAGGCGCCTCTCCAGGCGCTGCAACAATTATAAAAGCAGCGGAGAGCCCTGCGGACCAACAGGAATTGAGCTTTTCAGATGTTCTGGCTGGCAATGTGTTTAGCGGTACCATCAGTTCACCAGTCATTGGTCCTGCCCGTAACTGGCATTCGACAACATTTAATTCTGTGCCAACTTCTTCGAGTGGCAACGAAACAGCCACTTTTCAGATCTATGGCCTAAACGAGGCTCAAAACCAGACACTAATTGGCGAATATGGCAATGGAAATGTAGACCTGAGTGGCCTTGATGCCAGCCAATATCCATATTTGAAGCTCAATTTCGTCACTGAAGACCAGGAAGAGTTTACACCGGCACAACTAAAAAAATGGCGTGTGATATATGACGGAGTTCCCGAAGGCATATTGTATCCTGCCGACGAAATACCGGAAGCAACAATGGAATATCAGGAAGGTGAAATTCCCTCTTACGACTTTTTTTTTGATAATGTGAGTCCTTGGGCGTACAGTGACTCAGTTAAAATTCAGTACGATATTTTTAATGTAGGTTCAAGGCAAAATATGCGCCTCAGTACGAAAATTGCAGCGGTGGACAGTTTTTCCAGTCAACGTTTTACTTTGAATTTTTCAACCCTTGATCTCGCGGGAAACAATGATTTTACTGTGTTCGCCAATCCAAGGGAACAAGTTGAGCAATCATACAACAACAACATCAATACCTTTAACAATTTATTTCGTGTTAACCCCGACGAAACCAACCCGATACTTGAAGTAACAGTGGATGGCCGGGTGATATTAGATGGCGACATTGTATCACCCACGCCGCAAATTGCCGTGAGGCTTAAAGATGAAAATACAGTAATTGTAAAAGACGACACCACGGGCGTAGAGATCATGTTTGGCAAAAATTGCGAAGAGTGTCAATTGAGCCGGGTGAATTTTTCCGCTCCTGAAGTGAGCTGGGCCCCCGCAGGTGAGGATCAGGATTTTGAAGTATTATACAATCCGAGCTCACTTGAAGATGGTCGGTATTTATTGCGTGTTCAGGCCACAGATGCCAGCGGCAATGAGGCTGGCATGAAACCTTATGAAGTAAATTTTGAGGTGATCAATGAATCACAGATCACCAATTTTTTTCCTTACCCTAACCCCTTTAGTACGAGCACGAGATTTGTTTTTACACTTACCGGTACGCAAATACCTGATGACATCATTATTCAGATCATGACTATTTCTGGAAAAGTGGTGCGGGAAATCACTATGGATGAGTTGGGGCCAATTCGAATTGGTCACAATCAAACAGAGTATGCATGGGATGGCCGGGATGAATTCGGGGATCAGCTCGCCAATGGTGTATACCTTTACCGGGTTAAGGTAATGATGAGCGGTGAGACGCTTAAAAAACGTAGTACAAGCGCTGATAAAGCCTTTAAAAACGGAGTAGGGAAAATATACCTGTTGAGATAATTAATACAACGGAGAAGGCAGGCGGATTTGATCGGCATAAAATTTCATGCGATTGGAATGCTTTTCCATTGGCAAAACTTTTTCAATCTTATCGAGCTTGTGATTATAAAATACCTCTACATAAAAATTATTCAGCAGGTACAGATTTACCTTATAGCCATAATATCTTATAGCCACAATAAATGAACCTTGCTCATAAAGCGTCTTTATCCGGTCCATTAAATTCAATTCTATAAAACCTGCTGCGTTCAAATGATTTAATCAATATTCAAAATCAACTACGACTCTCTCATGCACCACTTTCCCAATAAAAGCTGCTACTTCTATATGATCGGGATGCTGCTGATAATTTCGAAGGGCATCCGGATTTTTATGAGTTGTAATGAGTACCAGGTCATATGCCGCTTCAGACCTGTTGATATCAAAGCCTGTTTCCAGTGATTCAATCCCATTGATAGCGTTAGTCAACTCCTGGAGCTTTTGAGCGACCAGGCTTTTATTCTTTTCGGCATTGTTCCCCTCGGCTTCTGCCTTAAAGCGCCACATCACTACATGCTTGATCATAGTTTTCTGTTTGTGCGAATTTAAAGTATTAACTACAATTTGTAAAGGCTACTTCAAAACTAGTCCATCAGGCACGCACATAAAGTATTTTCTTATAGATTTTGCTTTCATAATGATTCTTGACAAAAATTAATATATTTGAAGTGTTATTCAACCTGATCTTAAACGAACATTAATATGAGAAGTAAACTATTTAAAGTACCCGTTAAAATCGCAGCAATCTTCAGTATTGTTCTATTCTTTGCTTCATGTGGTTCTGAAAAAAAGAAAGAATCAAGCGAAGCGTCGAAGGAATTTGACGAAGCTGCTGAAGAAATAACTGAAAAAGTTGAAAAAGTTATTTATGAAATCCCGAACCCTTCAGAAGTCCCTTATCTGATTCAAAGTACAGGAGCTGACTTTAACCCAAGTCTGACTAATGATATCGGAAATTACGAGACATACTTAAACAATGCGAGTGTAACAGCTCTTAACCTGGGGGTTTATGCAACTGATATCGGATATCTAAGCAGCTATGGCAAAACACAGGAGGCTTTGAATTACATGGATGTCTGCGTAAAGATGGCCGATGAACTTGGCATCAGTGAGGCTATTGATTTAAAAATTCTTGAAAGATTTGAACAAAACCTCACCAATACTGATTCATTGGCAAGTATTCTCGATGAAGCCATTTCAAATAGTGATCAGTACCTGAATGAAAGTGACCGTGGTAGTGTAGCAGCGCTTGTGGTTACTGGCACCTTCATTGAAGGTTTATATATCGCTACGCAAATTATTGATACCTATCCTAAAGACATATTAGCTGATGACCAAAGAATGACCATTTTAACACCCATGATCCGGGTTTTAGTTGGTCAGGAAGAGTCGTTGAACGACGTGATCAGTTTATTGGAATCGTTGGATAATAAAACGGGGTGGATCAACAATACCATGAGCTCATTAAAAGAATTACAAGCTGCCTATGAAGAATTTGGCGGTGAGGAAAAAATTAGTAGCGGTCAGGGTAGCGATGTGCTGAGTGATGAGGCGCTGGCTGATATCATTTCTAAAACAGAAACCCTAAGAACACAGGTGATCGAAGGATAATCAAAAAAATATTTAAATGAAAGGCATTGGGGTATACCTAATGCCTTTTTTTATTTCCAAAACATTAACGTTTCATTCAATTCTTGTAATTTACCACCAATGCATATATTTATGTTCAAACCCTAAAAATCATGAGTGACTTCATACTTCGAGCTGTCCTTCGGCTATTTGCCGCTATGATCTATTCTGAAGGCGCCAAGCAGGCTGAAGTCGAAAAAGTAAAAAAACTTCTTCTGAAATCGCTCAATGAACGGCTGGTAAAGACCTATTTCAATTATTTCCAAAAATCACTCGAGAAGATCAGCAAATCTAATCCCGATAAGAAAGCAATCGAAGAACTGATTGATGATTACTCCAAATCACTTTTGAAAGAATCGAGCATTGGCCAGCGTCATATTTTAATCCTGGAGCTGTCTCAATTGATTTTGGCCAATGGCGAAATCGGGGAATTCGAAATGGCGCTTCTCAGGAAAATTTCACAAAACCTCAACATTGCGCCCAAGGATTTTGAATTACTGATCGAATTCCACCAATTCGACCAATACAACCCGAAAAATGAGGTTCATTACCTAACCTTTATCAGGGACTCTGAGAATGACAATTATAAAATAGGCCAGACCAATACCGATGCCAAGATCAATAAAGTTATCATATTAGGGTTGCCCCATTCCGGCCGGCTATTTATGAAATACAAGGGGAAAGACACGGTATACATTAATAATTCCCCGGCCAAACAACAATCTATTTATGCCATTCTTCCCGGTACAAAAATAAACTCTGATCTAAGTAACCGCTCCATTTACTACAATGAAATCATTCAATATTTTCATAAAGGGCACAAATTACCTTCGCTTACATTCAATACCACTCAGGTCAACTATCAATTCCAAAATGGCAAATATGGGCTTCACGATATTGATATTTCCGAAAAAGAAGGGCAATTAATAGGCATAATGGGAGCAAGCGGTTCAGGAAAAACCACTTTGCTTAATGTACTAAACGGCAATTTGCGACCAAGTGAAGGAAAAGTTACAATTAATGACTTCGACATTCACCAGGATAAAGAGGCGGCCAAAGGGCTGATTGGTTATGTGCCACAAGACGACCTGTTATTCGATAAATTAACAGTTTATGAAAACCTGTATTTCGCAGCAAAACTAAGTCTCGATCATTTTGACGAAATAGAACTAAAACGAAAGGTCAATAAAACCCTGAATGACCTGGGGTTATATGGTGTGCGAAATTTAAAAGTTGGCAACCCTCTTCAAAAAACGATTAGTGGCGGGCAGCGCAAGCGATTAAATATTGCCCTTGAGATTATTCGCGAACCGCCGGTTCTGTTTTTAGATGAACCAACAAGTGGTTTGTCTTCCCGTGATTCAGAAAATATAATTGACCTTTTGAATGAACTGGCTACAAAAGGTCTACTCATTTTTGTCGTTATCCACCAACCTTCCTCCGAAATATTCAAAAGCTTTGACAAACTGTTCATTCTCGACGTTGGTGGTTTTCCCGTGTACTACGGGGCGCCCCTTGAAGCGCTTGATTATATGCGCCAGCAACTTCAGTTGGTAGACAATACCGAAAGTATTTGTGATCGGTGCGGAAACGTAAACCCGGAAAAAATATTTGATATTCTCGACGACCATATAGTGGATGAACATGGAAACCCCACACGTGACAGGAAAAAAAGTCCGGAATGGTGGTTTGCAAAATACAAGGAGACACATGTAGCTTCGAGAGTAAAGAATGTTTCCAAAAAAATATCTGCCCAATTCAAGACTCCTCGTTTTTTCAACCAGGTCAAAATTTTTTCGAAACGTGATCTGCTCACAAAAATATATAACACACAATACCTGACCATCAACCTGCTGGAAGCGCCGGTTTTAGCGCTGGTTCTTGCCATGCTTATCAGATATTATCCCGGTGACGGTTTTAATCCTTCAAATTACACACTCCAGGAAAATATTAATTTGCCAACCTATATATTTATGGCGGTCATAGTAGCTATTTTTATGGGTATGGTGGTAAGTGCTGAAGAGATCATTAAAGATCGGAAGGTACTTCAACGCGAGAAATTTCTCCATTTAAGCAGAAATGCCTACCTCCTTTCAAAAATCGGGATCTTATTTCTAATCTCTGCCATACAGACCCTTGCTTTTGTATTGGTGGGCAATTTTTTGATAGAAATCCATGGATTTTATTTGTCCTATTGGCTGGTTCTATTTTCCTGCGCCTGTTTTGCCAATCTACTCGGCCTTAATATTTCCTCCGCTTTTGATTCCGTAGTTACGATATATATCCTTGTGCCATTAATGCTTATACCACAAATCCTATTGAGTGGAGCAGTGGTCCCTTTCGATAAACTCAACCCCTCATTTACATCCCGCACCCAGGTTCCCTTTGTCGGTAACATAATCGCTTCCAGGTGGGCTTTAGAGGCCTTAATGGTTAATCAATTTAAAAATAATAGATTTGAAAAAGTCTTTTTCGAACTGGATAAAGATGCTGCTAATGCTTCATTCAAGTCTGTTTACCTTATTCCAGAACTTAAAAGCAAATTGGAAACCGCACTCGTATCTTATACCAATAAAGAAGAAGTTGACGAGGAGGCATATGCAAGGGGATTTAATCTAATACGACATGAAATAGCAGAAGAACTGGAATTGATCGGACGCGATAAGTTTTCAGAAATTGACAATCTGTATCCCCACAAATTTGATTCTGCAGTCTATCGCAAAACAGTGAAGTTTCTAGATCAATTGTCCCGTTTTTACAAAAAAAGATTGGGCGATTGCCAAAAGCAAAAAGAAGAGCTAGTCGATCATTATAGTAATGAAGTCTGGACGGGCCAGGAATTTATCGAGATGAAAAAACGCCATACCAATGACAGACTCTCCAATATGGTTAAAAACACTAATAACAAACACAGGATCATTGAAGATAATAACGAATTTTATCAACGCATCAATATCATTTATATGAACCCGGACCCAAAGCATACTTTGGATTTCAATGGCCCTTTTTATCTAAGTAGAAAATATTTTTTAGGTTATTATTTCGATACGCTTTATTTTAATATCGCGATTATATGGATCATGACGTTTTTATTGTACATCACGCTATATTTTGAAGCGCTAAGAAGGATCGTTAATCGCAAATATTAATTCAATATCATGTTTTTCATACTTTCCAAAATTTTAGTTTTCCTCATTAAGCCGTTTTATCAGATCTTATTGATTTTGATAGCCTCATTTCTGCTCAAAAAGAAGATTTGGAAAAAGCGATTGCACATTCTGGCTGTTTTCTGGTTTCTCATTTTCACGAATGGTTTTTTATACGATACCTGTATGCGAAGCTGGGAAATTCCCGCTATCCCAATCAGCAGCCTGCCAGACAGTTGCGAATATGCTATCGTTTTAGGCGGTACCGAAGATACCAAGCGTAACCCTAACGACCGGCTTTTTTTTCACAAAGGCGCTGAACGCATAACCCACGCCCTTAACCTTTATAAGGCAGGTAAAGTCAAGAAAATATTGTTTAGCGGTGGCAATTCCGACCTTTTTGAAGGAGCATATAAAAACAACAATCCTGTATTGGATTTTTACCTAATGTGTGGCGTAGACAGGGAGGATATCATTATTGAAAGCACTGCCAGAAACACTTATGAGAATGCCAAACTCACATCCGAAATACTACGTAAAAAGGGGGCCCAGGGCCCATATATACTGATAACCTCAGCCTTTCACATGCGACGATCGGAGGCCTGCTTTAGAAGCGCCGGCCTGGAAGTGATTCCCTTTTCAGCAGATTTTTACGCTACCATTAAGGAAGACCGTTACAACTTTGGCGCTTTTTTACCAAGCGCCATACCTTTGGTCAATTGGGAGATATTAATAAAGGAGTGGATCGGTTATTTGGCCTATGACATTACCGGTAAAATTTAATTAACTATTTAAATGCCGGTATACCCGTAATCTCATGCCCCAATATCAGCAAATGGATATCGTGCGTGCCTTCATAAGTAATTACTGATTCCAGGTTCATCATATGACGCATAATAGGGTATTCGCCGGTGATGCCCATTCCACCATGTATTTGCCGGGCCTCCCGGGCAATGTCAAGCGCCATTTCTACGTTGTTACGCTTCGCCAAAGATATTTGCGCGGAAGTCACTTTCCCCTCATCCATCAGTTTGCCCAGTCGCCAGCATAACAATTGTGCCTTGGTGATTTCTGTGAGCATTTCAGAAAGTTTTTTTTGGGTCAACTGAAACGCCGCAATAGGTTTCTCAAACTGTATTCTTTCCAGGGCATACCTCCTGGCGGAATCGTAACAATCCATGGCTGCCCCTACCGCGCCCCATGCGATACCATAGCGCGCTTTGTCAAGACATTTTAACGGGGCTCCCAAACCGCTTCTTCCCGGTAAAATATTTTCCTTTGGTACTTTTACATCTGCAAAAACAAGTTCGCCGGTAGAGCTTGCCCTGAGCGACCACTTATTGTGTGTTTCCGGCGTTGTAAAGCCTTCCATACCTCTTTCAACAATCAAACCGTGAACCCTACCTTCTTCATTTTTGGCCCACACAACTGCAATATCTGCTTCCGGAGCATTAGAAATCCACATTTTTGCACCGTTTAGCAAATAGTAACCGCCCTTATCTTCAAAATGCGTGGTCATCCCCCCCGGATTTGACCCGTGATCGGGTTCGGTCAGTCCAAAGCAACCCAATATTTCCCCGCTGGCCAGTCTGGGAAGATACTTCTCTTTTTGTACATCCGAACCAAACTCGTGAATAGGAAACATAACCAGGGAACTTTGTACCGATGCCGTGGAACGCATACCTGAATCGCCACGTTCCACTTCCTGCATGATCAAACCATAGGATATGGCATCCATCCCTCCCCCACCATAAGCTTGCGGGATAGTGGGCCCAAAAACCCCCATTTCACCGAAAGATTTGACAATATTCCTGGGGAAATGGTTCTGTTGTGCCCAATCTTCGATATAAGGCGATATCTCTTTTTTAACAAAGTCGCGAATAGCGCCCCGGATCATTTTATGTTCTTCACCCAAAAGGTCGTCAATCAGGTAAAAGTCTGGTGATTGAAATTCGTCCTGGGCTGCACTTTTTTGTATAGTCGAAGATGCGTTGTTCATGTTTTTACAATTAAATATCTTAAAACCAGCAAATAATCATCCGAATCGCAAACGGCCTTTTAAATTGGCGCTTACTTTTGTGAATTTAGCAATTCGGAGCGAATTAAATAAATCCGTGCTATCTTTGAAGTATTAAATTTTTTAGATTGGCTGTAACGACCGGAAACAAATCAAATTCCGGTTGCTTTTATCATGAAACAAGTCAGAAACATATTCGTTTTTGTCCTTCCATTTTTTTTGTTCATTTCCACATTGGCCTGGAGCCAGCCTTATTTTATCAAAACTTATTACGACGCCAATGAGGATCAGCTTAAAGAGATTTTCGAAGTGGAAGATACTACCAATTTTGTGTTAAATGGCATATACAAATCTTTTTACCTCAATGGCAAGCCAAAAACCGTGGGTTTTTATGATCAGAACACCCCTGATAGCCTTTGGACCTACTATTTCGAAAATGGCAATATAAAAATGCGGGGCACCTTAAAAAAAGGTATCAATACGGGAAAGTGGGTATACTATTTCGAAAATGGTCAAAAAAGTATGTCGGGAAAACTGGTTAAAAATAAAAAAGAGGGAGCGTGGCAATACTTCTATGAAAACGGGAACCTAAAAATAGAAGGTCAATATAAAAATGGTCAAAAAACAGGTGAATGGCAATACTTCTATGAAAACGGAAAAAAGAAAGCCACCACGGTTTTTGAAGGTATTTCAGGACATTACAAGGAGTTCTATCCATCGGGGGCGCTAAAAGCAGAAGGCAAAAACATTTCAGGATTGAGTGAGGGCTCATGGAAATTTTACTTTGAAAGTGGTCCAATTAAGGCTTCTGGTCAGTTCAATAACGGTTTGCGTACGGGCATATGGACATATTACTATAAAAACGGTATAAAATCGGCACAAGGCCAGTTTGTCAAGGGGGAAAAAAATGGTAAGTGGGAATACTATCATGACAACGGCATTTTGAGCTCAGAAGGCGCCTTACAGGAAGGAAAAAGAGAAGGCTATTGGAAACTATACCATCGTGATGGTGGCTTTAAAGGAGAAGGGATTTTTGAACAGGACAGTGGACAATATAAAGAATACTACGAAAGCGGTAGCATCAAAGTAGAAGGCCTGTTGGTCAGTGGAAAAAATGAAGGGGTATGGAAATACTATTACGAGGATGGCCAGCTTGAGGGCAAATGCCTGTTTGAAGCCGGGATTGGTGAATACACAGGATATTACGCTGATGGAAAGGTTAAAATGAAAGGCCGTGTGGAAGACGGTGTAAATGTGGGGCTATGGGAATTGTACCATCCCGATGGCAGCATTGCGGGCTATTACAGGCCCTACTATGAGGAGGAGCCATCGGGTTATTTGCCAACGGATGAAACCACCATGAAAAATGATAAAGATGCGGAAGATTATATGAAACCTGACTACAAGTATAAAAAACGGGAAATTCGTTATTTCCAGCCTGTAGTAAATGAATTCCGTGGTTTCATACTTGGGTTCAATCCGGCTGGCGCTTTGCTCGATAATTTACCGGTTGCCCTGGAGTACTATTTTCAGGAAAGGTTAGGATATGAAATACAGGCGCGCATCATTAGGAACCCCTTCTTTCGCAACGATCAGAATGTGCCTATAAATGAATTATATTTCCGCGGATACGATGTTGCCTTCCGACAGAAGTTTTATCATCGGGAAACGAACCTAGGTGTACCATATTTCGCCCACGAAATACGCTTCACGAGCCTTACTCATTATGCCAATATACTTGACAGCGCTGTACAACAACCGGTATTTATTCGAATTAGCGCACAGGAAATGGATTTTGAATACGGATTTATGGTGGGCAACCGCATAATCAAAACATTTGGCGAAAGCTGGCAAAAAGACGTTCGAAAACTCGGTTATTCGATTGATTTCTTCGTCGGCCTTGGTGTTGGCTACAGAATGCTTGACAAGAATTTTGAGGGAAATCAGGCTTATGATGTACTCTTTGATGACTTAAACCAGTCTGATTTTATAATAAGTCTTAGAATCGGTATCAATATAGGCGTGGTATTTTGATATCTTTATGCCAAACCTGATCAATATTATTCCATTTATCCGGGCCGCCTGCTACTTTGGAATACTTTTTCAACTAAGGGCAAATCTTGTATAAAAGCCTGTTAGGGCATTTTTATGAAAAAAGCGGAGTTTTTCAACCCCGCTTTTTTTGTTCAATCACTATTGCTAGCCTGTTATGAAATTGTCTGTATTAACTGTGGGCGCTAACATTTTCTCCAAGTAAAATGTCATTTATCGCATTTTCCATGGCTGGTTTAGGCAAAGCTCCCTGTGCCATTTGTGGCTGACCTTCTTTCGGAACAAAAAGGATTGACGGAATACTTCTTATGCCAAAAACGGCCGCCAACTCCTGTTCAGCCTCAGTATCAATTTTGTAAATCTTAACCTTTCCGTCGTATTCTTTTGCAAGTTCTTCCAATACCGGAGCAATCATTTTACAAGGTCCGCACCAATCAGCATAGAAGTCAATTATTGCCGGCGTATCACCCTGATATTTCCACTCTTTATTGTTTTCGTAATCAAATACCTTAGTTAAGAATTCTGCTTTCGTTAAATGCTCTGTTTTCATTTTATTCTATTTTCATTCCAAATTCAGCTACAAATATATGTAATTATATTCATATGTTCATATACGCATGACAATTTTTTAGGTTTCACTTGACAAATCTTTCATTTGGAAGTAATATGAACCCAAATACGAATTCAAATGAAAACCCTGTTCATTGTTCGTCATGCCAAATCGAGTTGGGACGACCACACACTTGCTGATATTGACCGACCATTAAATGGCCGTGGGAAACGGGATGCGCCTGAGATGGGTCGCAGATTGAAAAAAAGATCAGTATTGCCTGACCTCATGATATCAAGTACAGCCAAAAGAGCCCGGAAAACGGCCAGGAAAATTGCCGGGGAAATCGGCTATGATAAAAATGATATCATTTTATTGGACAGCCTTTACCATGCGGGTGTATCGTCAATACATCAACTGATAAAGCAAACAAAGGAATACGTGGATACTTTGATGATATTTGGTCATAATCCCGGATTTACTGATTTTGCCAATTTTATTGCCCGAACGGAGATTTATAATATACCAACTTGCGGTATTGTTCAGATTAGATTTAATACCACAAGCTGGCAGGAAGTAGCCCCGGCCAACTCTAAACTGATCGATTTTGATTATCCCAAAAAAACCGGGAATATATCATAATTGACTAATTTAGAGTATAAACTGGCTTAGGTCTTTATTCTGAATCAAATGCTTCAATTTCTCTTCTACCATTTCAGCAGTGATCAGTAAATGGGCATTTGGGCCGATCTTATCAGGTACATCGTACAGGAATTCATTGAGCAACTGACTTAAAACGGTATGTAATCGACGTGCACCGATGTTTTCTATCTCGCTGTTAATTTGAAATGCTTTATCGGCTACACTTTCAATAGCTGCATCGTCGAACTCCAGTTTTACCTGCTCTGATTCAAAAAGGGCAGTATATTGCTTGGTCAGGGCATTTTTGGGCTCTTTCAATATTCGTACAAAGTCTTCTTTTGTCAGATTGTCCAGCTCCACCCGGATTGGGAATCTTCCCTGCAATTCCGGAATTAGGTCCGAAGGCTTGGCGATATGAAATGCTCCAGCAGCGATAAATAGTATATGATCGGTTTTTACTACACCGTATTTTGTGCTCACGGCACAACCTTCTACGATTGGTAATAAATCTCGCTGTACACCTTCCCGGCTGACGTCAGGGCCTCCTCCCTGCTTTTTGGCAGAACCTGCAATTTTATCTATTTCATCAACAAATATGATTCCTGAGTTCTCCGCTTTTAATAGCGCCTCTTCTTTCACTTCATCCATATCGATAAGTTTGGACGACTCTTCTTCAATTAAGATCTTTCTGGCCTCGGCTATCGTTACTTTTCTTTTTTTATTTTTTTTAGGAAGCATATTCCCGATCATCTCCTGAAGATTGATCATAGAGGCCTCATCCATCATGCCACCACCAATCATGCCAATGCCACTGTTGCCCGACTGCTTGATATTGATTTCTATTTTTCGATCTTCCAGCTCTCCATTTCTGATTTTCTCACGAAATCTTGCCCTGGTTTGCTCATTTAGCTCCTGATCGGTGGTAGGCACTTCGGTACCCGACTCGGATGGCTTTCCATATAAAGGGGCGGCGCTGCCTTTTAGTGGCGGGATCAACGCATCCAGTATTATATCTTCTACAATTTGTTCGGCCTTTTCTTTTACCGTTTCCTGTTTACGGGTTTTTACAATATTGACGGATTGCTCCACGAGATCACGAACCATGCTCTCAACGTCGCGCCCCACATAGCCCACTTCCGTGAATTTCGAAGCTTCTACCTTGGTAAAAGGAGCATCTGCGATACGCGCCATGCGACGGGCTATTTCAGTTTTACCTACACCTGTGGCCCCAATCATTAAAATATTGTTCGGAATGATCTCATTCTGAATTTCAGATGTCACATTCATTCTACGCCACCGGTTACGAAGTGCTATAGCCACATTTTTCTTGGCATCGTTTTGTCCGATGATATATTTATCCAGTTCTTCGACTATTTGCCTCGGGGTGAGGTACGCGCTATTCAATTCCGGATTGTTCATATACTTCAATTTTTTTTCTCTTCACAATGTTATTCAAATCGACAGTCAGCCCAATTTGGTTGTTGGCGCCTGCTGCATGATACTGGAAATAGGTATAAGACAATTCAATTGTTTTAATGCGAATCATGAGTCCATACGTAAAGCCTGCACCACTGGCTGTTTCTGTCAATCTCAATTCATTTCTTATTCTATGGTTATACCCCAATCGGGCATTTATGTTTTGATTGATTATCAACTCAGTACCAATTGTAATATGACTAAACACCCTATCAAACCCATTTGCCTCCTCCAGGTTGCCTGTTTGATGATTATATATACTTGATTCGCCTATATTTTTTATGTCGTATACCGTAAATGTAAACCTGAACGGCATATATTTTGGCTTAAATGTGGTGCCCAACTGCACATCAAAAGGCAGCTCTCCAGGTTCCGAACTATCATTACTCCAAAACCAACCTAAATTTTTTAGGGTGAGTCCTATTGTCCAGTCTTTTCCAGGAAATTGATAAACACCACCCACATCAAAAAGAGTTGCCGATGCGCGATAGTCAGCCAGATTGCCAAAGGCAAAGTGAACATTAGCGCCCAAAGTAAATGGGCCCGCCTTATGCGATTTTGCTATGGTGAGCGCAAAGTCATTCGCTGAAAAATCGCCGGTATATTGCCCGAGGTTGTCATAGCCTTTGAAAGAACCATAATTGAAATATCTCATTCCTACAGACCATAGTCCAGTTTTTTTGTATTCAAAAGGCATAACCAGTTGGGCGAGACCAATATCATCCACCCAAAAACTATAATTAAACGAAGGTTGCCAGGCCATTTCATTTGTCAACAATGCAGGATTATCAAAGAACGTATTGGGATTGACCGCAAAATTGGACACCTGTTTGCCCCCTAATGCGCTGGTTAGCGTATGACCGGGTAAGGCCAGGCTCTGAAAGGTATTGATCCCACCGGTTTGTGCGCGCAACAGGTGTGTTATGCCAGTGCACAACATAAAGAAGAATACAACCTTTCTCGCCCCAATCATTAGCAATTAAGCCTGGTTGGTTAATTGTTCATCCTCAACCACAAAATGGATGGGATCTTTAACCTTTTGTTTCATCAAAGCCAACTCAAGCACCTCATTCACCTCATCTACATAATGGATAGTGAGTGCTTTTAGATACTGTGCATCAATCTCTTCAATATCTTTCTTATTTTTTCGACAAAGGATAATTTCTGTTAAACCTGCCCTCCGGGCAGCCAGGATTTTTTCCTTTATGCCGCCAACAGGCAACACTTTACCGCGTAAAGTAATCTCTCCCGTCATAGCGGCCTTTTTTTTGATCTTGCGCTGAGTATATATTGAAGCTATAGAGGTCAATAGGGTGATCCCTGCAGAAGGGCCGTCTTTGGGCACGGCACCGGCCGGAACGTGAATATGCAAGTCGTAGTTATCGAATATTTTATGGTGAATACCCAGCTCATCCGCGTGGGATTTTAGATAAGAAATAGCGGTCATGGCCGATTCCTTCATCACATCACCCAGCTGGCCGGAAAGGGTAAGCTTTCCCTTGCCCCTACTCAGGCTTGATTCAACAAAAAGTATTTCACCTCCTACTTGTGTCCATGCCAAACCGGTTACGACACCTGCATGTTCATTATCTTCGTACAATTCTTTATCGAACACTTCGGCGCCCAGTATTTCCACAACGCGTTTAGGGGTAATTGTTTTGCTGTATCCCTCGTCCTCCATGGCCACCGCCTTGGCAATGTTGCGCATTAATTTACCAATTTGTCTCTCAAGTGTCCGCACACCCGATTCCCTTGTGTAGCCCTCAATTACTTTCCTAATAGAAGCATCGTTCATTTTTACATCTGTCGCTTTCAGGCCGTGTTCCTTTCGCTGCTTGGGTACCAGGTGCTTTTTGGCTATTTGGATTTTCTCCTCCATCGTGTAGCCATTGATCTCGATAACTTCCATACGGTCTCTTAAAGCAGGCTGGATCGTGTCGAGGGTGTTGGCAGTGGCAATAAATAACACTTTCGACAAATCGTAATCCAATTCAACATAGTTATCCTGAAAAGCAGTGTTCTGCTCAGGATCCAGAACTTCCA
Organism: Cytophagales bacterium; assembly: GCA_003500135.1. Taxonomy (GTDB): domain Bacteria; phylum Bacteroidota; class Bacteroidia; order Cytophagales; family Cyclobacteriaceae; genus UBA10427. The sequence goes on from DNTA01000009.1 coordinate 59,481, forward strand.
GCAAAGCTGAAGAAGGATCGCCCCTAAAATCAGAGCTCACTTTGTCAATTTCATCTAATACAAATACCGGGTTAGCCGATTTTATTTTTTTGATATTTTGAATAATTCGACCCGGCATTGCTCCAATATAAGTTTTTCTATGTCCGCGTATTTCAGCTTCGTCATGAACGCCTCCCAGCGACATCCTCACATATTTACGGCCCAGTGCATTGGCAATAGATTTACCTAATGAGGTTTTTCCCACACCCGGAGGCCCGTACAGACAAAGAATAGGAGACTTAAGATCCCGTTTTAGTTTTAATACTGCCAGATATTCGAGTATACGGTCTTTAACCTTATCCAAACCGTAGTGGTCTTTATCCAGAATTTTTTTGGCGTGATTAAGATCGAAGTTATCAATGGTCACTTCGTTCCATGGCAGGTCTACCAGGAATTCAACATAGTTCATGGATACCGGGAATTCAGCTGCAGCCGGATTCATACGTGCCAGTTTGTCGCATTCTTTTTCAAAATGCTCGCGTACTTCTTTAGGCCATTCTTTTTTAGCCGCCCTTTTTTTCAATTGCCTGATCTCGTGATCCGGCCCCTCGGTACCCAATTCATCCTGAAGTATTTTAAGTTGCTGTCGTAAAAAGTAATCCCGCTGCTGTTGATCTATATCAGAATGTACCTTATTCTGGATTTCCTGCTTCAATTCGAGCATTTGAATATCTTTCATTATATGCTCGAGTAGAATTGTTGCCCTTTTCAACCCATCATTTGTTTCTAACAGCTTTTGCTTTTCCCCCACATCGGCGCTTATATTGCTAGACAGAAAGTGCGTGAGAAAACTTGGGCTATCAATATTGTCAAGCGCTATCTGTGCTTCCTGAGGAATTTCAGGATTCAGCTTTAAAATTTTAAGCGCGGCTTCTTTTACACTTGAAAGAAGGGCCCTGGCCTCTTTATTTGGCTTTTTCGGAAATACCTCTCTGAGTTGATCAATGGAGGCTACAAAATACGGATCCTGCTGGATGTATTCTTTTACCTTAAATCGCTGCTTGCCATGAATGATTATTGTGGTATTTCCATCGGGAAGCACGAGCATTTTTAATATTCTCGCTACCGTGCCTACTTCGTACAGATCTTTAATTTCAGGCTCCTCTGCCTTATCGTTTTTTTGTGCAACCACACCAATGATCCGGTCACCACGGTAGGCTTTTTTCACTAATTTGGTAGAGCTTTCCCTACCGACAGTAATAGGGATAACTACACCGGGGAACAAAACAGTATTGCGCAAAGGCAAAATGGGTAGTTCTTCCAGATCGTAATTTACATCGTCATTGTCTATGTCATCGGGAGAAATTAGTTGGATAATATCGCCCTGATCGTCATCATTAAATCCAGCAAGTTTAAGAGAGGCTAAGTATTTGCTATTTTTATTACTCATAAGTACTTCTTTCACTGACAAAATGTCATATTTATGCTACCTTGTTATATGTCCCCTTATAGTTGCAATGCGTATGCCAATCTAAAACCCTGTGGTAGGTTATTTGAATTATATCTAAATTTAAAGGATATTAAATGGATTTTTGTAACATTTGGTAAATATCTAAGTCCGGAGAACCCGTATGGCCTTTAGGAGAATTTTTTTAAGCTTATCAATCATATTCCTTATTGCTTCTTTCGATGCATACGGCCAGTTTTTTAAGTCAAAAAAAAATAGAACCGTTTCAGAGACTCCTGATGGCCCTGAATCGACCTATGAAAGGGTAATGCAATTCCCTTTTATCAATGAAAGACCATTCTACTTCAACGAAAAAAAGCTTAAGAAAATTAAATCGCTGGAAGCGCAAAAAGACTGGAAAGAACTATACAATGCCCTGGGGGGATATATTGAAAATTTTGGGATCCAGAATTTTTATAAAAATACTGACATGCTATGGAGGTATGCTAAATTGACAGAGTTATATGTCGATGAGGAAGCTGCTAAATCGTTGTATCGCCTGGTGTTGCGACATCATCGCGAGGACTTCGACCTGGAAGAATTGGAGATATACTACGATTCGATAAGTAAGGCAGAACTGGAAAAATACGTCCCCATTGATTATTATTATGAATTGATCGAATATCGAAGAGACGTAGACACTCTAAGACCACCACGTGGATACAAGCGCAATATGGGTCATCTGATCAATTCGAAATATTCCGATTACGGGCCATCTCTTTCAGCTGACAACAATGTTTTGGTATTTACTTCAAAAAGAAAACGGGTATCTACCGGATTAGGTCAGGTGGCCAATGAAGATATTTTTTATTCCAAAAAATATGCCGGATACTGGACCGAAGTAAAATCACTTAAAGATATCAATACAGCCTATAATGAAGGTTCGGTATGCCTTTCCAATGATGGAACTACTATGTATTTTACTCGTTGCGATGCACCGGACACTTATGGCAATTGCGATTTGTTTCAGGCCACCTTGCAGCCCGATAGCGCCTGGGGCAGGGTTCGTAATCTGGGCAACCATATCAATAGCCTTGGCTGGGACAGTCATCCATCGTTGAGCCATACGGAAGATACCCTTTATTTTGCCTCTGATCGCATAGGTGGCTTCGGACTGGCAGATATTTATTATACCGTTCGCGATAAAAATGGTGAATGGGGAAGGGCCTTTAATGCCGGGCCAATAATTAATTCACGGAATAATGAAGTGAGTCCCTTTATACATCCCGGTTACGATATATTATATTTTAGCTCTAACGGGCATAGCCTGAATTTTGGTGGGTTTGACATTTACAAATCATACCGGGAAAACGGACGTTGGCAGGAAGCTAAAAACATTGGACCACTTGTTAATGGAACAGGTAGTGAATTCTATTTTACTATTGACAACAATTCAGAATTCCTTTTCTATGCAAGGTCCATAGAAAATGACCTAGACAACCTGGACCTTTATTCCTTTCCTTTGCCAATGGAAGGACAACCCCAGGCAACTACTACGCTTTCCGGTTCATTGCGCGAAGAAGATACAGGTGATCCGTTTGAAAGGGGAATAGTTTCCATAATCGACCTAGATAATGGTGTGGAAGTGGCCCCACAATATCTTAGCCCTAATGGCGCCTTTGAATTTCAATTGATCAATCAGCGCAATTATTTGCTTATCATACAGAGTGATGAGTTTTTTCGTATTGAAGAGCTTTTTTATCTGGATGGCGACATGGAAATCAATAAATTTACCGAATCGATTTCTAGTAAGTTAAAGTTTGAGACCATTGAGTTTGATAATAATTCGGCAGCGCTTAAACCAACCATGTATGCTGACCTGGATAAGTTGGCTAATTTTCTTTTGGACAACCCTGATTTTTCTTTAAGGATTTCCGGCCATACCGATTCAGATGGTAGTCCGGAGTTTAATATGAAGCTTTCACAGGAACGTGCCGATGCGATTATGGAATACCTGACTTACTTTGGCGGAATGCCCGAGCATAAAATTACAGCAAGAGGGTTCGGCTCTACGCAGCTAATTGTGAAGGAAGAAACCGAGGAGGATAAAGCCATGAACCGCCGCGTAGAATTTGAACTATATCGCCCCAGTAAAGAGGAGCTGGATCGCATGATGCAGGAAACTTATGAAGAAGATGATTGGTAACGCAATAGTTAATGAATTACTGACTTAGGCATTTAC
>DNTA01000050.1 GCA_003500135.1 Cytophagales bacterium
GTTACACCAGCCAATAATCCGCCAAGCATTTCAGGACCACCAACAAAACCGATCAGTACCGGTACTATTACTGCCATCAGACCTGGTGCGATCATTTCTTTAATTGATGCCTTCGTGGATATCTCAACACATTTATCATATTCGGCAGCGCCATCGGCAGCATTCATAATTTTACGTTCCTCGTCAGTAATTTTTTCCAGATCAGCATTGTATTTTTTCATGATTTTCAGTGCATTGGTCAATGCTGGAATGGTGGTGAACTGGCGTCGCACTTCCTGGATCATTTTCATGGCTGCACGCCCAACTGCATTCATTGCAAATGCCGAGAAAACAAATGGAAGCATACCTCCAATGAACAATCCGGCCATCACGGTTGGTTTTGATATATTAATTGAAGTGATGTTGGCCTGCTGCATAAAGGCTGCAAAAAGCGCAAGCGCTGTCAGGGCAGCAGAACCAATGGCAAACCCTTTTCCTATGGCGGCAGTCGTATTACCAACCGCATCAAGTTTATCAGTGCGTTGCCTTACTTCTTTCGGAAGCTCCGACATTTCTGCGATACCTCCGGCGTTATCTGAAATTGGTCCATATGCATCCACGGCCAGTTGAATACCGGTGTTTGCCAGCATACCCACGGCAGCAATAGCAATTCCATACAGACCGGCAAAGTAGTAGGAAATAATAATTGCAGATACGATCAAAAGGATCGGAATAGCGGTAGACATCATTCCCACTCCTAATCCGGCTATAATATTCGTTGCTGAACCGGTAAGTGACTGCCTGGCAATACCTTTTACCGGAGGGGTGCCTGTTCCGGTGTAATACTCAGTGATCTGTCCAATACCCAAACCGGCAACCAAACCGGCAATAGTGGCATAGAACACACCCATAGAGGTGTAAGTTGTTTCTCCCATTACCCATTCTGCAGGTAACATTTGCCGAATGATAAAGTAAGAGATTATGACCATAAAAATAGATGAGCCAAACTCTCCAATATTCAGGGCTTTTTGCGGGTTTCCGCCTTCTTTAACACGAACAAAGAAAGTTCCTATTATTGATACAATTATACCAACTCCTGCTAGTACCAGTGGCAACAGTACAGCGCCTAATCCATTAAAATTCGAGGCAAATTCAGGCATCACAACAAACGCAGCGCCCAAAACCATGGTACCTATTATTGAACCAACATATGATTCGAAAAGGTCTGCGCCCATACCGGCCACGTCTCCAACATTGTCACCGACATTATCGGCAATGGTTGCCGGGTTTAATGGGTGGTCTTCGGGTATTCCCGCTTCAACTTTACCTACGAGGTCGGCGCCGACATCGGCAGCTTTTGTATAAATACCTCCGCCAACACGGGCAAATAATGCTATGGATGAGGCTCCAAGTGAAAAGCCCGCCAAAACGTTCAGAATTTTAGCAGTTGACCAGTCCGTACCCAATACTTCGCTATATAGCATAAAAAGTGAGCTCAATCCCAGTACACCAAGTCCTACAACACCAAGTCCCATTACCGATCCACCGGAAAATGCAACTTCAAGTGCCTTGCCTAAAGAGGTACGTGCCGCATTTGTAGTTCGAACATTGGCCTTGGTTGCGATCTTCATACCGATAAACCCGGCCAGTCCGGAACACAAAGCCCCAACTACAAAAGAGAGGGCAACGAATGCGTTTGAGTCCGTTTCGCTATTGCCTTTTATAGCTAACAAAACAGCTAAGGCAATAACAAATACCGATAGGATTTTGTATTCAGCCTTTAAGAAGGCCATGGCGCCTGTAGAGATGTGCTTGGCTATGGAAGCCATTTTTTCAGTTCCTACTTCCTGTTTCGAAACCCAGGAAGATTTCCATAAAACAAATAAGAGTGCAAGCACTCCAAAAAAAGGCAAAATATAAACTATGCTTTCCATAAGTGTTATAGAGTTTTGTATTTAGTTTCTTGCAAGAACAAAAATATTATATGGTTGAAAAATATTAGTGTAAAATAAAAATAAGGGTTTTATGTGGTAATTCCCTGCATTCTTAAGCAATATTAGAAGAATCTGACGAGCTTGCAAAGCAATATCTTCATAAAGGAAGCAACAATTAAACTAAAAATACGTTGTGGTTGACTTTAAAAGAGGCTTATATAACTGACCATTTCTCTAAGTACTGCGGAAAACTTTATCACGATTTCATTACCTGAGCCACGACCTAATACATAGAGGGTGAACAACAAATATATTCCGAGAAGCATAAAAGCCTGTGTTTGATTAATGATCTTTCTTGAAATGTAAACGATGAATGCCAGAACGGTAAAAATGAGTAATAACATTCTCAGTTCGGCGCTCAGATCAATTACTTCCTGGTGCATTTCAATAGGGCCATATACAATCGTATAAATGAAAAGCGGAAAGCCCAGGGCGAAGCAAATGTCAAAGATATTGCTGCCTAAAGCATTTGATATGGCGTCATCGTAGTTGCCGCGTCGTGCGTCATTCATAGAGAGAATGGTGTCGGGAACACTTGAGGCCGCTGAGGCAAGTATTACGGCAACAAACATAATGGGTATATTCAGACCATTGAATTTGCCGTATCCAAATATCGAATATTCATCTTTACCAAGCCATTCGCAGGCTTGAACTAATAGAAAGCATATAAAAGCAATAGTGAAGGTGGAAAATATCAGGAGCGGCCATGCTTTTTTATTGGTCATATCACCTTCTCGAATGAAGAGGTATTCCAGGTCTAATGTAAAAAGCGCTTTCCAGAAATCTTTTTTCTGTTCCCTGTGCTCAACTACATCGGATACATTAGGAACGTGACGATCTTCTACTTCAACTCGCTTCATTGTACCTAACATATAGAATAGGTAGATGAAGTAGATTACTATCAATATAAAGCCATGCCACCAGTCGAGAATTTGTCCGCTGATTAACATGATAAATATAAACTCCGCTAAAATCAGGGCAATACCATCTCTTCTTAATACTTTTCTGCTGATTTTTATCTGACTGGCAACCCCCGTATAAATCACCACCAAAATGGCGAAGGAAGGGATAATCATACTATTAAATATTGCGCTACCCGCAGTGGTGCCTATTCCTCCCGAAAAACCATCCACATCTTTTAGGTAAAACAGGAAAAAAAAGGAAGTAAAAACTTCCGGTAATGAGCTTCCTATAGCATTGATAGTAGCGCCCCTTACACCTTCAGACAAGTTTCTCCCTATGTATTCCGAAGCTAAAGTAAAACCATCACTTGCTCTCCAAATGACAATACAGCATAAGGTTACAATTAAAATTGGAATTATGATGCCCATCCGATACTACTATAAAAATGTTCCAGCCCTCCTTAAAAATTCTCGAATCCCTAGATTCTCACAATAATACAAAAAAATATTGGCCAGGTTTAATTTAGGATCAAATTAAGTTTTAAAAAACCGAATTTGTCTGATATAACTCGATTTTAAGTAAAAAAAACCGTAATGACATAAAATGTTGGATATAATTGACAAAATAATAGGGGATCCGCTGAAAAAGTATACACGTTCACATTTGGCGCTCAGGAATGCCCAGGAAAAAGATGAGATCTGGATTGCATACCTATGAGTGATCGATAATGTCACTTCTTCAAGGCATTGGAAAAATGGAATGCACTACGAACACTGGGCCGGACAGGATCTTAAAGAAGGGCTATAGGACGCCCCTCATATGGAAAGAGTGCTGCAGAAATTTTGATAAAGTCGGGTTGCCGGTAAGGACAAATAAGTAGGGTCTGGGGCTAGAATGTACTGATCAATTGTTTTACCTTTGCCAATTGGAACGACAGGAGGGGACAATATGCACACCATTGAGCCTTTTTACAATTGGCTGAAGTATTACGATCCATCAAAAGATGAACGTTCACCTTTTTATGGCAAACAATACAACTACGACGTGTATTCGGATACCATTTATAATTACTACATTGATCCGGCCTGGGATTTCATGGGTTCGGAAACTTTGTATATAAAAGTATTATTTGTTGACTACCAACGTTCATACGCCATTATTGAAATGCTGGGCGAATGGAATGATGCCATTAATAATGATATCATGCACCTAAAGCGAAATATTTTGGATTCGTTTATGGTCGATGGCATTGACAAATATATTCTGATCGGTGAGAATGTGCTGAATTTTCATGGTTCCGATGACTCCTATTATGAAGAGTGGTTTGATGATGTGGCGGACGGCTGGATTGCAGCCATTAATTTCAGGGAATTTATTTTTGATGAATGGAAAAAGTACAATATTGACTATTATATTATTTTTGGAGGGAATTTACAAATCGATCATTGGCGAACGCTAAAACCCCCACGATTTTTTGAGATAGTCAATAATGCAATAAGCAAAAGAATAGACTTGATTTAATTTCGGAATAAAGTGTACAGGTTTTTTATAAAGCCCCTTCTTTTTTTAATGCAACCCGAACGCGCCCATTATTTTGCTTTTTGGTGGATGCGTGCTTTGTTGTCATGGTCATTTATTAGAAATCTGGCGGCTAAATATTATGTGGTGGACCACCCTGTGTTGAAACGACAAGTTTTTGGGCTAACATTTAAAAATCCTATTGGCCTTGCGGCAGGTTTTGACAAAGATGCTCAGAACATCGATGAACTCGCAGCGCTGGGGTTTGGATTCATAGAAATCGGAACGATCACTCCTGAAGGTCAGCCCGGTAATCCAAAGCCACGGCTTTTCCGATTACCGGCTGATGATGCCCTGATCAACAGAATGGGGTTTAATAATAAGGGCGCGGAGGCCGCAGTAGAAAGGTTAAAAAAAAGAAAATCACATATTCTGGTCGGCGGTAATATCGGTAAAAATAAAATTACCCCTAACGAAGAAGCGACAAATGATTATATCAAATGTTTTAATGCCCTATACGATTATGTAGACTATTTTGTGGTCAATGTCAGTAGTCCCAATACGCCAAATCTCAGGGCCTTGCAGGAAAAGGGGCCTTTGAAAAAACTGTTGATGTCGCTTAAGGGGCAAAATAACTTAAAGCCTATTACCAAACCGATATTGTTAAAAATAGCGCCAGACCTTACCGATGAGCAATTGGACGATATCATTGAAATTGTAGAGTCTACTAAAATTGACGGTGTAATCGCTACCAATACAACCATATCAAGGGATGGTTTAGTCACTGATCGTGAAAAGGTGAAAAAAATTGGCCATGGTGGCCTAAGTGGAAAACCTGTGAAGGATTTGTCTAACCATGTAATCAAATACCTAAAATCCAATAGCCGCACCAAATTCCCGGTAATCGGAGTTGGGGGTATCCATACGGCAGATGATGCGATAGAAAAGATTGAGGCAGGAGCTGATCTTTTGCAAGTTTATACTGGTTTTGTATATAATGGCCCTACCTTTGTCAAGGATCTCAACGAAGCTTTAATTAGTCGGGCTATGGTACATCAAGATGATTTTTTTAAATTGAATTAGTTTTTTTAACTCAATGGCAACCAACACTTATAAAAATAACGCCCCCAAAAAGAAAAAGCAGGGCAAGTCAGGCTCATTCAAATTTAAGCCAGGCTTTGTGGATGATAAAAGATTCCAGATTTCCTTAGGCTTCTTTTTGTTGGTTTCTTCATTTTTTCTGATCACAGCATTTATTTCTTATCTGTTTACCGGAAAAGCTGATCAAAGTATTATTGAAGGCTTTACGCTGGCAGAAATAAGGGGACAGGGGCTCGAGGTAGAAAACTGGTTTGGTTTATTGGGCGCTTATGCCGCCGATTTGTTCATTTTCAATTGGTTTGGCGTTGCTTCTTTTTTACTGCCTCCCCTACTTTTTGTATTGGGCTATTTTGTGTTGTTTAAAAAAGCGCTGGTACCTATTCATAAAGCAATTACTTTCGCAGTATTTTTCATGTTATGGCTCAGTACATTGCTCGGGTACCTCACGCTTGACCCTACTGCACCCGAGGTATTCAATTATATTGCCGGAGGAGCGGGTTTTGAGTTTGCCTTCATCCTCAATGGGTTGTTGGGCTGGGGCACATTTCTGGCGCTAATGCTGTTCTTCCTGATTTTTCTGGTATATTTCTTTAATATCACCTCATTAATAGGTTTATCTTCCACTCAAAAACAAGTGTTGGCCAAACAGCCCGGTGATTTTTCGAGATCAGATGAAGAAATTATAGAAGAGGAAAACTGGAAGATTTCGGATACCGATAATCAGGATGAAGTTAATGCAGATTTAGCCGAGGATTCAGAATCTGGACAAACAACTGATACGGCAACACATGAATTTGAAATTGAGACTACCAAACCCACTAGTAAAAAACCAGTTAATTCGCTTGACCTTGAAGTTGAGATCGAGCAAAACCCGTCGACTCAAACATCAGAGGGACCAACATTTTCAATAGAGGAAGACAGGGATGTCGAAAAGAAATCGGAAACCCTGGAAAATTATGATCCTACTTTAGATTTGGGCAATTATCACTACCCCACGCTCGATTTGCTGGAAGATCATCGTGGCGCCAATGTGCAGGTAACAAAAGAAGAACTGGAACAGAACAAAGATAAAATTGTCGAAACACTTACCAACTTCAAAATCGGGATCAGTAGCATTAAAGCTACCATCGGGCCTACGGTGACCCTATATGAAATTGTTCCGGACCCAGGCATTAAAATATCAAAAATCAAAAACCTGGAAGACGATATTGCCCTTTCGTTGGCAGCTTTGGGTATTCGAATTATTGCACCTATACCGGGCAAAGGCACAATTGGTATAGAGGTGCCGAATAAAAATCGTGAAATGGTATCGGTGAAATCAGTATTGAGCACGGAAAAATTCACCAAAAGCAAGCACGAGCTTCCTGTTATTTTGGGCAAAACAATCTCTAATGAAGTATATGTAACGGACCTGGCCAAAATGCCCCACATCCTCATGGCGGGCGCTACCGGACAAGGTAAATCAGTCGGTCTCAATGTGCTTTTGGCTTCATTGTTATACAAAAAACACCCTTCACAGCTCAAGCTGGTACTAGTTGACCCAAAGAAGGTGGAATTAACTTTATTTAATAAAATTGAGCGTCACTTCCTTGCCAAGCTGCCCAACAATGAAGAAGCTATCATTACCGGTACCAAGCATGTAATTTACACCCTCAACTCACTATGCATCGAAATGGATAATCGTCTTTCGCTGCTTAAAGATGCTGGATGCCGAAACTTGAAAGAATACAATGTAAAATTTGTCAATAGAAGGCTGAATCCAGAAAAGGGCCACAGATATATGCCGTACATCGTACTGGTAATAGATGAATTGGCTGATTTAATGGTGACCGCTGGAAAGGAAATTGAAACACCAATTTCCAGACTGGCAGCTGTAGCACGGGCCATAGGCATCCACCTGGTTTTGGCTACTCAACGACCTTCGGTAAATGTGATCACGGGAGTAATTAAAGCAAACTTCCCGGCCAGAATGTCATATCGGGTGACTTCAAAAATTGACTCAAGAACTATCCTGGATATGGGCGGCGCTGATCAGTTGGTTGGTATGGGAGACATGCTTTTCTCCCACGGTTCCGAATTGATTCGATTACAGTGCCCTTATATTGACACAGAAGAAGTGAACAGGCTTTGTGAATTTATCGGAGATCAACGCGGATATCCTTCTGCTTATATGCTACCCGAGTTTGAAGGAGAAGAAGAGTCTGCCCCGGGTGAAACAGATCTCGGCGACAAGGATAGCATGTTCGATGAAGCAGCCCGGCTAATTGTTAGGCATCAGCAAGGAAGTACGTCTTTGATCCAGCGAAAATTAAAACTAGGCTACAATCGTGCCGGACGCCTGATTGATCAGCTTGAGGCAGCGGGAATAGTAGGTCCTTTCGAAGGAAGCAAGGCCAGGGAAGTTTTAGTAACAGACGAATATAGTTTGGAACAATTATTGAATGAGATAAACGAAAAATATTGAAATCAGAAACTAAATCAGTATCAATGAAAAAATTACTATTGTTTACGTTAGCGGTTGTTTTGGTTGCAGGGGTTGATTTATATGCGCAAAACGATGATAAAGCCAAGAAAATATTGGATGAAATGAGCGCCACTTACAAAGATATACCCGCCTTTAATGCAAATTTTGTAAATAGGCTTGAAAACAAAGTAGAAGGCCTGGACGAAGATTTCTCAGGAGAAATCACGATTATGGGCAATAAATATCATCTTAAGGTAGGTGATCAGGAAATATATAATAATGGAGAAACGGTATGGACGTATTTGAAAGAATCAAATGAAGTGAATATCGATTATTACTATCCTGAGGATGGTGATATGTCGCCTAGCAATATTTTTAATGCTTATAAAGAAGGCTACAAATACCGGTTTATTGAGCAAAAGCAAAAGGGAAGCAGAAAGGTAAATGTAGTGGAGCTTCAACCTGAAGCCGGAACTGATAATTTTGATCAATTCATAAAGATAAAGCTTGAAATCTTTGATGATACCAATACACTTGCATCCTGGCAGATCTACGATAAAGTAGGGAATGTTTATAGCTACACCATCACAGGTTTCAATCCGAATTTAAAAGCAGATAGTGATATGTTCGAGTTTGATCCTTCAGAATATCCGGGAGTTGAAATCATTGATCTTAGATAAACTGACCAATTCCGGTAATGACAAGGAAAGAGCTATTTTCACAAATACAAAGAAAGCAATCATATCTATGTGTCGGTTTGGATACCGATATTCAAAAAATCCCAGGCCATCTTCTCCATGAGGATGATCCGGTTTTTATTTTTAATAAAGCTATAATTGATGCCACCATTGATTACGCAGTGGCATATAAACCCAACCTTGCCTTCTATGAATCGCTGGGGCCTAAGGGGTTGGAAAGCCTGCAAAAAACAATTGAATACCTACCGGATGATGTATTTACCATTGCCGATGCCAAAAGGGGCGATATCGGTAATACTTCAGGCTTGTACGCCAGAGCGTTCTTCGAATACTATCAGTTCGACTCCGTAACTGTGGCGCCATATATGGGGTCCGATTCAGTTATGCCCTTCTTAAACTATCCTGGAAAATGGGTCATCCTGCTTGCATTAACTTCGAATAAAGGCGCGGATGATTTTCAAAAATGTGAATTAAAAGACACCTCAAGTTCACTCTATCAGCAGGTGCTGGAAACCAGCAAGCAGTGGGCAGACCGTGACCATATGATGTATGTTGTTGGCGCCACGCAGGCCTCTTTGCTGGAAGAAATCAGAAAAATTGCGCCCGATCATTTTTTGTTGGTTCCGGGAGTGGGGGCCCAGGGGGGCAGTTTAGCGGAAGTGTCAAGGTTTGGGATGAATTCAGAATGTGGTTTACTTGTCAACTCCTCCAGGGGCATTATTTACGCCAGCTCAGGTCCTGATTATACTAAAGCAGCGGCCAATTCAGCTAAAAAAACCCAGGAGGAAATGGCAGTTTATTTAAATCGATATCTTTAGTATATTAGGTTGTCCCTGCTGCTTTTAAGCAAAGATTTTATTATTTTAGGTCTCCAAATGACTGATAGCTATGGAAGAGGCCTTTCTTCACTACATATGGAAGTACCAGTATTTCGATAAGGACCAGCTTAAAACTACGGCAGGATTACCTGTTAATATCATTTCTCCTGGACACTACAATACGGATGCCGGCCCTGACTTTTTAAATGCAAAAATCAAAGTCGACGGAATGGAGTGGTATGGAAACGTGGAAATACATTTGAATAACCAGGATTGGTACAGGCATCAACATCACAAAGATCCGCTATATGACAATGTGATTTTACATGTCTGTTGGGATGGGAACTCGGATGCAAGAAGAAGTGATGGGACCGAAATGCCAATTATCCTTCTTAAAAACCGGCTTATCAATGGCTATTACACCAATTACAAATCCTTGATTAAGAATAAAGATTCCATCGCCTGCCAGAAATATTTCCACAAGGTTGAAAGGCTGAAAGTATTTTCAATGTTTGATAAATCAGCTACTGAGAGGTTGAAGAGGAAAGCGGACCATGCCATGGAAATCCTGAAAGCAAATAAAGGTGACTGGGAAGCCACGATCTACCAACTAATTGCTATCAACCTGGGCGCTACTAAAAATAAAGAACCATTTCAACAGCTAACTCAGGTGTTGCCTATCAGTATTTTGCAGCATTACCGGCAAAACATTTTCCAGGTTGAAGCTTTGATATTCGGCATGGCAGGGTATCTGGGTGAAGCTGCGGCAGATAGTTACCAGGCTGTTTTACGTAAAGAGTTCAGTTTTTTAATGAAAAAGCATAAGCTCGGTAATTTAATTATGCCGAAGGTTCAATGGCTGAATGCTCGTATGAGACCGGGCAATTTCCCAACAGTCAGGTTGGCACAATTGGCGGCTATAATAGCCCAACGACCGCACCTTTACGATCAACTGGCACATGCAGAAAATGCGAAGGAGGTAAAAAACCTTCTCGATGTGAATGTATCGGATTATTGGAGGCAGCACTACGATTTCGGAAAGCCAAACCGTAAAAACAAGGGTAAAATCGGAACTTCGACCAAAGAACTGATTATCATTAACACGCTAGCTCCGCTTTTGGCCGCACTGAGCCGGCACATGGATGATGCCCTTTACATGGAAAAGGCACTTACGCTGTTGCAGTCGGTTAAAGCGGAAAAAAACCATATTATAAAAAAGTGGAATGATATTGGGCTGGAAGTCCATTCTGCTTTTGATTCACAGGCAGCCATCGAGATTTTTAATAATTATTGTTGCGCAAGAAAATGTTTATCCTGTAATATTGGTGTTTCATTGATTCAGGAAATGAACAAGTAAAAGCGTGACGTTGGCCGAAATTTCCCACATTTTAGTCTTATGCCTGGTCTTATGGCTCTTATTAAGCAAAGTGGTACATCGTGATGCGATGGTTTTCCGGTTATTTATCCTTGTAAAATTCTTAGCGGCAATCTTACTCGGGTTTTTATATTTAGACCACTACAAAGGAGGCGATACCATTCAGTATTTTGAGCAATCCCTTAAATTATTGGAATTTTATGACAGCAATGGTTTTCACAGCTGGTGGAGGCCATTTATTGGAGACTCCTCCTTTTTACCGACAGATCACCTGCTTTTTTACAAACAGCCGAGGGCCATTTATTTCAGTAATTTACTAGTGCCGTTTACAGCTCTTTGTCTAAAAAACTACTGGCTTACAGCTTTGTGGCTGACGCTGTTCACAGCCATCCCAATTTGGTGGTGTTTCAGGCAGCTGTCCTCATATTTTCACGCCTCATCACTCATCTTGGCAATACTCTTTTGGCCCAGCCTGGTCTTCTGGTCTTCGGGCATCACTAAAGAAGTAGTTGCCATGCCCATGTTTTTTTACCTGATCACCTTAAGCATTATGTTGATTAAAAAAAGCAAAGTGGAATGGGGGCATTGGTTGTGTCTGATAGTAGGCAGTTGGATGCTTTGGAGTCTCAAGTATTACTATGCTGCCCTTCTGATCCCTTTTTTGTTGAGCCTGGTGATTCATAGCTATATCCATTCATTTAAAGGGCCTATTAAGAGTAATCCCAAAATCACCTGGGTTATAATGTTGGGAATAATATTGAGTATTGCCACGCTTGTCCACCCAAATTTAAATATTGACAGAATGTGGGGGGTAATAATTCGAAACCATTTCGAATTCAAGGCTATTTCGTCGGAAAACGCTTTTATTGAGCTCTTCATTCAAACTGACGGATCAATTCATTTTACCACTTTACCATGGGCAATGATTTCAGGACTTTACAGGCCGTTCATTTGGGAGGGCTGGAACACGATTTCAATTGTATATGCAGTTGAAAACCTTGCGCTATTACTGGCTTCAATAATAACACTCGTCAGTTTTTTCAGACAAAAAGAAAGGGCAGGTTTTTCATTGCCTGCCCTTGCCGCAATCTTATTTATTATTGTTTCAGCCGTATTACTTGCCATTTCCGCAGCAAATTTTGGTACATTATCTCGTTATGCCATAGGTTATAAACCAATTTTGGTGTGGCTAATTATGGAATATTGGCAATACAACGGGGCTTTTAAATATTCCGATAATAAGCCCTGATTTTTTGTGTCATCTGACTGTAAATGGGTTTGCAAAACTCTACGAAAAGGTCTTGTGGGGGTGGAGGATTGACCGGTTCCAGTTTTGTATAATTCAACTTTTCATCGGTCAGCGCTCTTTCATCACCGTTAAACGACGCCCACTTTGATACCCATCTGAATTCACCCGGAAATTTTTCGTGCAAAAGTACCTGCTCCGTACGGGCATCTAAAATGCGCATACTCACCATGCCTCTTGATACCACTTCTTTTGTGTATTCAGTATATTCCGCTCTTACGGTTCCATACACATCTCGTTCCACACCTTCCCTTATGGTCACCGAACCTACCACTACACTATCTTTCGTCAATTCTTTAGTTGCTTTAAAGTTATTGGTATTGCCCACCGTAAAGTCATCGAACTGAACTACCAGTATTTGGTCGGCATATTGGAGGCTCTGGTCATTTGGTGAAAAAAATCTGAGGTACCTGTTTTCATCATAATTAAATAAAAATTTATCAACCTGATCCTGAAAAAACTGAACGCTCAGCTGATAATTCACCGTAGGTACCGGCACCTGGTCTACCACTACTTTTAAGGTTGCGATATCAAGTGCTTCATTCATTCTTGCGTTTACATCTTTAAACCCAGTCACAATCTGATTGGCAGATGCAAAATGCTCATATGCACGTTTGGCTGATTCTCGATTGTTTAAGTTCAACTCATGCATTCCGGCATCGTAGTATTCCTGGGCCGCAAGTTCACGGTATTGACGTGCTTCGGCTGTGTAATTCGAAGGATTTGGCGCTACTCGAAGAGCTCCCGGGCTTCTCATGATTTCATCATAGAGATGATTAAGCTTGAGATAGGAGTTGTAGATCTCCACATTTTTAAATGGGTTTGAAGATGTTTTTTGGATAGCAATTCTATCGAGATAATATTTTTTAGCCAGCGGATAACTTTGGCGCAATACTTCTCTGGATTTCTTATGAGTAGTATTTTTTCGCAGTCGTTCGATAGCTTGTATCGTTGAACTGTAATAATCACCTTGTTCCAGGGCTTTTTTCCCGGAGGAACAACTAAAAAATGTCGTAAGCAGTACGGAATAAACTAAAAAGTAAAGGAGTTTTTTCATGGCCAAAAAATTTTTTACAAAACTAAGCAAAATTTCGGCCAAAATAGAAAAGACGGCGAATGCTTTATTCTAGTTCAGGTTTTGGTCAGCCACTTCTTCGCTCTGAAGTTGTTTGTCGTACAACTCTTTATATGTGCCACCTTTTTCCATTAAGCTGTCGTGAGTACCGCTTTCAGTTACTCTTCCCTCATGTATCACAATGATTTTGTCGGCAAGCTTGGCAGAAGACACGCGGTGCGAAATAACCACACTGGTTCGCCCCTGCATAACTCGCTTCATACTGTTTAAAATTGTATTTTCCGTTTTGGTATCAACAGCAGATAAACAGTCGTCAAGAATGAGGATCTTTGGAGACCTGACAATGGCACGTGCAATAGACAAACGCTGTTTTTGTCCTCCTGAAAGTGTGATGCCTCTTTCGCCCAAAATCGTCTCAAACTGCTTGGGAAAGCCTAAAATATTGTCATACAGGTCGGCATCTTTAGCTGATTTGATTATTTGTTCTTCAGATACATGTTCAGTGCCAAAAGCAATATTGTTGCTAATTGTATCAGAAAAGAGGAATACATCCTGGGGCACATACCCTATCTGTGATCGTATGAAAGCAGGCTTATAGTTTTCAATCTTTTCATCATCAACCAATACACTTCCTTCGGTGGCATCATACATACGGCAGATCAGGTTGGCAATGGTGCTTTTGCCGGATCCCGTAGTGCCCAATACAGCAATAGATTCACCGGGTTTTACTTCAAAACTTACATTTTTCAGGGCTTCTATTCCTGAGTCGGGGTACACAAAACCCACATTGTCAAAAACTAATTTGCCTTGAATCCCCTTTTCTAGGTTTTGTACTGAAATGATACTATTTGTCTCATTTAGAAACTGATTGATTCTTTTCTGTGAAGCAGCAGCGCGTTGTATTATGCTGGTCACCCAGCCCAGCGAAGTTACCGGCCAGGTTAAAATATTCACATACAATATAAATTCGGCAATGTTTCCTATGCTTATTTTTCCGGCTATCACTTCCATTCCGCCCACATATACGGTTAATATAGTACTAAGTCCTATTAGCGACATGATCAATGGGAAAAACAGTGCATTTACCTGTGCCAGTTTTAGCGAACGCTTTTTGTATTCCTTACTTTCATCACGGAACTTATCAACAGAATCAATTTCCCGGGCAAACGATTTAATGACCCGAATACCGGAAAAAGCTTCCTGAACGAAAGTGGAGAGCCACGATAAACTTTCCTGTATTTCCTCACTTCTTTTGTTTATAATATTATTCACAAAATATATACTGACCGACAATATAGGTAAGGGGAGCAGTGCATATAGGGTGAGCTTCAGGTTGATTGAAGCCATGATGGGTATAAGGATCAGAAATAATATGATCATATTCAAACCATACATAATGGCAGGGCCCAGGTACATTCTTACTTTACTTACATCTTCCGAAATTCTGGCGATCAGGTCTCCCGTATTGTTTTTTCTATAAAAGCTTAATGGTAATCTTTGGTATTGTGCATAAATCTCATTTTTCAGATCGTACTCAATATGTCTGGACATCACAATAATGGTCTGGCGGACCAGGAATAAAAAGAAACCTCTCAGAAGTGCAATACATAAAATAAGCACACCGTAAAATACAATGCGCCCATCAAGTGTTTCTTTAAATGCCGACTGGAGGTCCATGCCTTCCAGGTTTTGATACATCTTCAGGTTGCTGCTTACCAGATCCAATGCAAAACGGACCAGTTGGGCAGGTAAAATTTGAAATACAATGGATATTGTAAGGAAAATTATCCCAAGTCCAAGATGAACTTTGTATTTCCAGAAGTACTTATTGAGGTAGCTTAATTCTTTCACCGCTAATAGAACGAAATTCTTTGCAAATAGTTATTGAT
>DNTA01000310.1 GCA_003500135.1 Cytophagales bacterium
TCTGAGGAAGCCCTAATTAAAGAATTATTGCCTCTATTGTACCATGAAAACCCTGAAGTAATTTACCTTGCTGCCCACACCATAAGCCAAATAAAGCCTAATCAGTTTGCTTTGGAGGCAGTGATGCAGGCCATTCATGACCCGGTAAATAAAAACAAAAACGGCGCTTTGGTCGAAGCTTTAAGCGGGTTTGATATCAGCGCTCATTTCGTTGATATATTCAAGCTTTACTTGTTGGGCAACTTCAAGGTTTCAGCTATGGCCAGGTTATTGCTCGATTTTGAAGAATTCGATATTGTTCCTCGAACAGTTAGAAAAGCAGAAAAACACCTGAAACATTTCGAGCACAACATGCCCAATGACTCTCAAAGCGATGTTAAAAGAGCTGAAGCAAATGTTATACTAAGTGAACTTCGATCGCTGTTCGACTGATCGATTAGTCATCTTCATTCCTTTTGGCATAGAAAATGTGCATGTCATCCTCTTTCACAAAACCGAATTGTGTGTTGTTTTTCAGGTATGTGTCCTGTTTGGCATCATAATAGGGCATCGTGGCCGTTACCCAACCGGCATACTCCATATCATTTTTGGTGGCCAGATAGGCCAGTATACATTCACCTCTTTTGAACTTCAATGACAACTGAACGTATTCGTCTACCATTGTAAAAACCTGATTGCCTTTTTTCTGGTAGTTCACGCCCTCTTCACCCAACAATGGGAGAACCATTTTTTTGGGTTCACCTAAAAACTGGTTCAGAAAATCGGTGTGGTCCTGGGCAAATATTGAGGCGGGGGCCAAAATGAAGATGAAAATGATAAGGTGCTTCATGCCTTTTTTATTTCTAAGATAAATGATGTACCGGTTAATTGCAGTTCAAATCGACAGGTCAGTGTTTTACATCGATTAACGGGATTTCCGGTCAAATGCCTTATCTTCATAACGGAAAAAAGGATGACAAGTTTATAAAGATCGTAATACAAACTACATGATATGAAAAAACTAAGTGCGTATTTTTTGCAGGGGCTTTTATATCTAGCGCCCATTACCATAACGATTTATATCGTTTATCTCATATTTGATTTTACGGATAATTTACTCACCGAAGAGCTCTATGATTTTATTGGATTCCGGATTCCGGGACTTGGCGTCATCATAATATTAATGGCGCTCACGGCATTGGGGTTTATCGGTCAAACCATTATTGCAAGGCCTTTTAAATATGTTTTGCATCTCGTCATACGTAATATTCCATTTTTGCAACTTATATATTCTGCTGTAAAAGATTTCTTTTCGGCTTTTGTCGGTAAAGACCGGAAATTCAATAAACCAGTGCTGGTGGAAATGCCACCTGACCGAACCTTTTTCCGAATAGGATTTTTAACCCATGAAAATATGGGGGCCATGAATTTAAAAGATATGGTGACCGTATATTTTCCATTCAGTTACACCTTTACCGGAGAAATAATGCTGGTACCCCGATCCCATATAAAACCTATTGAGATGCCACCTTCCGAAGTACTTAAATTTGTGGTGGCCGGTGGAGTGGCAGATCTGGATAACCATTCTGAAAGTCAGGATTAGTACTATTTCATAACTTTATTAAAATGGTGTTTAGCGTAAAAGGAAATATATGTTTAATTTAAGGAGATGATCAAAACACGCGCACAAAATATTCGACTGGGTATTTTCATAACTATTTCGTTGGCAATATTGCTGGGGCTGGTTGGTTTTTTTACCTCTCGTGAGTTTTTCGAAAAAACAGATACCTATTACGTGCAGTTCCACGATGTGTCGGTTGGCGGGCTCGAAGTTGGTAGCCCTGTGAAATATATGGGGATAAAGGTCGGGTCGATAACGGATATCACCATTGACCCCGAAAACGTACAAAATATTATCATTACACTCGAACTTGAGCCGGATACGCCCATAAGAAAAGACGCCAGGGCCGATATCAATACCCTGGGGATAACGGGACTGAAAACCATCGAGATCCGTGCGGGAAGCAACGATGCCGTAACACTGGAAGTAGGCGGGTATATCCAACCCGGCAGCTCTATTACAGAAGAAATCACCGGTAAGGCCGAAATAATTGCTCAAAAAGCCGAAAGTGTGTTGAATAACCTTCAAAAATTTACACGACCTGAAAACCTGGACAAGATCACCATTCTGGCAGAAGAAATGACCGACCTCACAAGGCGCACAAAAAAAACAGTGAACAATATCGATAGTCTCGTTATGGAAAACCGGTCGGCCATTCAGTTAGCGATTAAGGATGTGACGGCAACAAGCAGCAATCTAAAGCAGACCAGTGTGCTGATGAATGAAACACTGCAACGTATTAACCTGCTGGTTACCAGCGATACGGTTTCGGAGATCCTGATCAATACGAGAGAAGTTTCGCAGTCACTGAAAGAGGCTGAAATAGCGAAAATGGTGCAAAATATTTCAGAAGCAGCCAATCAGGCCGATGAATTACTTATTCGCATTAATCGCGATTTTGACCTCAACAGCGACGAGATTACGCAGAACCTCAGGTTGTTGCGGGAGACGCTTGAGAACCTGAATAACGCTTCGCGCAAAATCAATCAAGACCCCTCCATATTGTTTAGAGGTGTAAATGATAAGAGGGCGCCGGATAGTGAACTAAATCAAAAAAAATGACACGATTCTACCTTATATTGTTTTTGTCAATAATGATGTGCACTGCTGGATGTATGTCAAAGAAAAAGGTCATTTATACCAAATACTACCTCATCACTCCACCTGAAATGAAGGTAGACCATAACAGCGATAGTGCAAGACTGAAGTACACTTTACAAATAGGACCGGTAGAAATCAGCCCGGCCTATGCTTCCAGCAGAATTGTCAGTCGTGCGGCAACCAATGAAATCGACTACTTCAGATATCATGAATGGGCAGTGCCCCCCAAAGTGAGTATTCAGGAATTTGCCATTTCGTACTTTATGGCCAAAGGATTATTTAAAGAGGTCTCCGATAGAATAACAAATGCAAGGCCAGATTTTAAACTGGCCATAAATGTTCAACAGTTAGAAATGCTGGAACTGAAAGAAGAGCCCCTGGTGGCCCATCTGGCCGTGCAATACAGGTTTATTGATAACGTTGGCGGTGAAGTGTTATTCAGGCACAACATGGATGATCAAATCACCTTGAATGAAAGGGACATCAATGAACTGGCCCGAAAAATCAGCGAATTAATGCTGGTATCGTTGGAAGAGGTAGAATCAAAAATTGATGGATTGCAACTGGAAAGACCTCAACAGTGATGAGCACAAAGGCCGGGACAAAGACACAAGCGGAATACGATATCAGAAATACATCGGATACAATGATCATATCCGGTCATTTGAATTTAAAAAATACTGCCTTATTGTATTCTGACCTTTCCATCCGTTTGTCTGAATATCCTGAAACCGGTAAAATAGTATTAAAAGATATTAAAGCCCTCGATAGTAGCGCCGTTCAAATGTTATTGCAGGTAATAGAGGAAAACCCTGCACATAGACATATAGATCTGCTTGCAGATGAAAAGGAAGCACAGGAAAAGATAGCATTATTTGGGTACAACGATAAACCGGACATAGAAAAAGAGTCAGATACCGGCTTTTTCGAAAAGATTGGGCAGCAGGTACATGACTATTGGAGAAATTCAGTGGTAGCCTTCTTATTTCTCACAGCCGATATCATGTACTGGACGGTGGTAGATATTTTTCGCAAAGATGGTCAAAGAAAAGGTACTTTTGTACAACAAGCCATTCAGATAGGTGTAAACTCAGTGTACATCGTTGCCCCGCTTAGTTTCATAATCGGATTGGTGCTGGCTTTACAGTCCGCTGCTCAAATTAGAAATTTCGGGGCCAATATTTTTATCGTCGATCTCACAGTGATAGCCATGATGCGTGAAATGGGTCCGCTCATTACGGCAATTATTCTGGCAGGAAGAAGCGGCTCAGCCATAGCCGCGGAAATTTCAACAATGAAAGTTACCTCTGAACTCGACGCATTGGAGACCATGGCGCTAAATCCTGTAAGGTTTGTAACTGTTCCAAAAATGCATGGAGGATTGGTCACGGTGCCTTTTCTGACCATTTTAGCCGATGTGATGGGTATAATTGGTGGTTTGCTGGTCGCCTACACCTATCTGGATATAACGCCAACAGTTTTTATAAACCGAATGGGCGACGCCCTGAAAAACCGGGATATCATAATTGGGATATTTAAAAGTCTGGTTTTTATTAGTATCGTTGTGCTGACCGGCAGCTTTTTTGGCTTTCAGGTGAAAAGAGGAGCGGAAGGGGTTGGGAAAATGACCACGAAGGCGGTCGTGGTAGCCATTACATTGGTTATTATCGCCGATAGTATACTCGGACTTATATTCTATTAAGCATGGATGAAGCTTTGGTAAATGTGGCACATTTAGAGGCCTCTTTCGGCGATCATAAGGTACTGGAAGATGTATCTTTCACCGTGGAAAAGGGTGGGATCACTGTTTTATTAGGTGCAAGTGGTTCCGGAAAGACGACCATATTGAAACATCTGTTGGGCCTGTACGATAATCAACCCGATAAAATTTCCGTGTTGGGCCAGGATATGGGCCAACTGGATGAAGACTTGAAAAAGGAGCTTTATTTAAAAATGGGTGTTTTTTATCAAAATGGCGCTTTGATCAGTTCAATGACGGTAGGTGAAAACATAGCCCTTCCACTACAACAGCACACCAAAATATCTGAAAAGATAATTGAGCGCATGGTTCGTCTCAAGCTCCATATGGTAAATCTCGACGATAGTTTTGACCTGTATCCCTCAGAACTGAGTGGCGGAATGCTGAAACGGGCAGCCCTCGCCAGGGCCATTATCATGGATCCTCCTCTGGTTTTCTGCGATGAACCCGGCGCCGGACTCGATCCGGTTACACTGGCGTCTCTTGATGAGTTGATCTTATCCCTGAACCATCAACTAGGCATCACCTTTCTGATCGTTACACACGAATTGGCAAGCATTCAACGCATCGCTGATAAGATCGTATTTTTAGCGGATGGGAAAGTGGCTTTCGAAGGGGATTTTAATGCCGCAAAAAAAGCAGAACACCAGGGTGTCCGCGACTTTTTTAATACACACTGAAAAATATGGACCCGGTAGTTGATTTTATACACAACCAACCCCCGAAGCAGAAAGTGTTGCTGCAGTATTTACACGATAAACTGACCAGGGAATTTGGCCTTCATAGTAAAATCAGGTTTAAGATCCCGTTTTATGACCATAAAAGCTGGGTTTGCTACCTGAATCCCCTAAAATTAGATGGTGTGGAACTCGTTTTCTTAAAAGGTCAGGAATTGTCTGATGTAAGCGGGATATTGCAGTCGAAATCAAGAAAAATGGTAGCAGGGATCACTTTTGAATCCATTCAGGATTACCCCGAAAGTGAATTGCATCAGATCATTAATGAAGCTATTCTATTAGACGAATTGGCAAAGAAGAATAAATAGCTGTTTTTTTATCTGTCCGCGCAGGTTTATAACAGAATTATATTTTATCAATTCGGCATAGTTGGAATTTTAAGGTTTATCTATTGAATTCCACATAAGAATTTTTGTATCTTGATAGTATCATCTAATCGTGTCGTTTAACCATGGATAAAGACCCTAATCAATCACCACCAAAATCCGGTCGAAATGACGATCAGAATAAAGGAAAATTAAGCCGGAGGGGCTTTCTAAAGGGAATGGGCCTGACTACAGCGGGCACTATGGCTGTTTCTTCAGGCGTTTTAGCGTTTGAGAAAGCTGAAGTAGAAGAAGACAAGGTATTGGGCCCGGATGAAGTCCGAATTAAAATGAAGGTGAACGGACATGCCTATCATCTCGAAGTAACCCCCAGAACAACACTGGCCAATGCCTTGCGGGACCACCTTGAATTAACTGGCACGAAGGTGGTATGCGACAGGGGCGCTTGTTCAGCCTGCACAGTCTGGCTCGATGGCAAACCCATAAATTCTTGTCTTACTTTAGCGCTTGATGTGGGAGACAAAGAAGTGACAACGGTTGAAGGTATATCGAAAGCACAGGAATTGCATCCGGTACAACAGGCATTTATCGATCACGATGCAGCTCAGTGTGGGTACTGTACACCCGGAATGATCATGTCGGCAGCATGGATTGTAGAAAATGTGCCCAATCCTACACTTGAAGAAGTTAAAAATGCACTTAGGGGCAACCTATGCCGGTGCGGCACCTACCCGCATGTTTTTAAAGCAACAATGGAAGCGGCCAAAAAGGGTTAAATTATGAAAAAGAAAAAACTCACCTTACCACACGGGATACCAGGGCATAACCTCAGTCAGATTGACCGTGAGGTTCATATAGATGAACCACCTGCATGGCCCATAAACGACAAACTGCAGCATGTTGGTAAACGGGTCAAACGCAATGATGCCGAAGCAAAAGTAACCGGCAATGCCAAATATACATCTGACATGCAGCTCCCTGGCATGTTGATCGGACGAATGCTGCGCTCGCCATATCCGCATGCCAAAATACGTTCTGTCAACACGGAAAAAGCTGAGAATTATCCGGGAGTTTATGCCATTCACGTTTTTTCCAGGGCTTTTGGAATGGCCCAGCCGGCAGATAATGATAAGGAGAACCAATTCCCTGAGATTAAATATGCAGGACAACCCATAGCAGGTGTAGCTGCCCGCGATGCGGAAACAGCCGAGGAAGCATTGAAATTGATTGAGATTGATTATGAAACTTTTCCATTCGTAGTCACCGTTGAAGATGCACTAAAACCTGAAGCGCCTCTTGTTTTTACAACTAATGTAGAACAAGAAGATAAAGGTGGCGGAGGCGGAGGGGCCAAAGGCCTGAAGACACAGGGCAACCTGAGAGGCCCCAATACGGCCAGCTTTTACGGCGGACCGAGAGGTGATTTGGAAAAAGGTTTTTCAGAAGCCGACGTAGTTCTCGAAAATACGTATAGAACACAGGTCCATACGCATTGTCCGTTGGAAACCCACGGCGTGGTAGTGGACTGGAAGCCGGATTTTGTTACTATTTATGCCTCCTCACAGAATACGACCAGTGTAAGAAATGAATTTGCCGAGGTTTTTGACCTTCCAATGAGTAAGGTAAGGGTCATTACTGAATATATGGGTGGTGGCTTCGGCGCCAAACATGCGTTGGGAAATTTTGGGGTTATGGCAGGTCACCTGTCCAAAAAATCGGGGAGACCTGTAAAACTGATGCTCGACCGAAAAGAAGAACATATATCAGCCGGTAACCGGCCCAACTCTATCCATGTATTGAAGGTAGGCGCCAAGAAAGACGGAAAACTGACTGCTCTTCAGCAAAAATCGCATGGGACCGCAGGCGTAGGTTTGGGTGCCGGAGTAGGACGGATAGCACAGGCAATGTATGAATGTCCTAATTTTTCTACCGAACAATACGATGTGTTTACACATGCCGGACCGGGAGCGGCCTGGAGGGCACCCGGAAACGTACAAGGCGCTTTTGCCCTTGAACAGCTCATGGATGAATTGGCAGAAAAACTGGACATAGACCCGCTCGATCTAAGGGATGTGATTGATAAAAGTGAAATAAGGAAGGTAGAACGCCTCAGAGGAGCTGAAAAATTTGATTGGAAGCGAAGAAATAAACCGGGCTCTGACAAAGGCCCTGTAAAAAAAGGTATCGGTATGGCCCAATCGCACTGGCCAAGAATTACCGGAATAAATGCCTCTGTGGAAGTGAGGGCATTTCGCGATGGTGCAGTAGAAGTGCGGTCTGCCGTGCAGGATATTGGAACGGGAACCAAAACGATTTTGGCCCAGGTGGTTGCAGAAGAATTGGGCCTGAAGCCAGAAGATATCACTATTCGAATCGGGGACACCTTGTTTCCCGATGCCCCGGGATCAGGAGGTAGCCAGGTTACCGGCTCTATTACCCCACCGGCACGAAATGCGGCATATAAATTGAAAATGCAGTTGCTGGAGCAAGTAGCTGAAGGCTGGGAACTCGAAGCGGAAGAGCTGGACGTAGCCGACCAGAAAATATTTGCCAAAAATGACCCTTCAAAGTCAATAGCTTTTAAGGAGGCTCTTGGTAATATGCGCACCGGGCAGTTGCTTACTTCAGCCAGCCGATCGGATGATTACGGTGGGTTTATGGTTGGCAAATCTATTTCATATGGAGAATTGGGCTCCGTACAATTTGCCGAAGTAACAGTAGATACGGAAACCGGATATGTGAAAGTTGACCGAATTGTGGCAGTGCATAGCTGTGGAAGACCGCTCAACATAACCCAATTGGAGAGCCAGATCAATGGCGGGGTCATTCAGGGGATTTCATATGCCTTATATGAGTATCGTGTTATGGATAAGAACACGGGGCATCAAATGAATGCTAACCTTGACATGTATAAAGTACCGTTTGCATTTGAGGTACCGGAAATTGAGACGGTGCTGGTCGAAGAATACTCAGCACGATCATCTACCGATGCTTTTGGAATTGGTGAGCCAGCCAATATAGCCACTGCGGCAGCCGTAGCTAATGCAGTGTATAATGCAACCGGAGTGCGCTTTTATGAAGCGCCAATCACTCCGAAAAGAGTACTGGAAGCTTTAAATAATTTGTAAAACCTGACGATATAAAGCCATATGAATAAGTTTAGCTGGTACCAGGCCTCCTCAGTAGAAGAAGCGTTAAAAGCTGTCAATTCTACGGTTTCTGAATCGCTCACTGCGAAACCGGGAACGGGCGCTGTTTTCAAATCAGGCGGTATTGACGTACTGGATCTAATGAAAGAAGGTTTGCTACAACCGGAAATGATCGTAAACATCCGGGAAATACCGGGTTTGGATAGCATTGAAGATACAGCAGATGGAGGCCTTAAAATTGGTGCAAATGCCACGCTTGCTGAAATGATGGAAAATGAAAAGATAAAGCAGAACTATCAGGCCCTGTACCAATCGCTTAATCATGCGGCAACACCCCAACTTAGAAATATGGCCAGCTTGGGTGGCAACCTGGCTCAAAGGACGCGTTGCTGGTACTTCCGGTCGATCGATCATCAGTGTTTCAGAAAAGGAGGGAGTACCTGCTTTGCCAAAAACGGTATGAATGAGTTCCATTCAATCCTTAAAAATGGCATGTGCTCAAGTGTTCACTCTTCGTCAATTTCCACAGCTCTAATGGCTTTTGATGCCAAAGTGGAAATTACCGGCAGTAAAGGCAAACAGCGACTTGTCGATCTGGACGATTTTTTCATCCTCCCGGGCGATGATCCTTCCAGAGAGAATATCCTGAGATCGGATGAGCTAATTGCTGCAGTTATACTTCCAAAAATATCATCCGACACAAAAAGCATTTACAAAAAACAGGGAGCCCGGGAGTCATACGATTGGGCGCTGGCAGATGTGGCCATCGTGGCAGATGTGAAATCGGGCAAATGCTCCAAAGCGACAATGGCGCTTGGCGCAGCAGCCCCTGTTCCACTTCGAATTCAATACGCAGCGGATATGCTGGTAAATGAAAAAATAGATGAAAATATTGCCAAAGAAGTGGCCGAAGCAGCCATGGAAAGGGCTACACCTTTAGAGCATAATGCTTATAAGGTGCCTTTGTTCAAAGCGTTAATCAAAAGATCTGTTTTGCAACTAGCTTAATATGGAAAGGTTAAAAGAACAAAAAATAAAATATTGCAGGTATTTAAGGGCTAAAAACCCATTCGGGTCATTGGAAGGAGGAGGAAATCCTTTTTTCTTTCCTGAAGATGCCAACACAATATGCTGGTGTATCAGAGGTGATGGTTCTATCGGGCCCGATCAGGGTGTGGTAGACCCGTTCACATGCCAAAGCGGTAGAAAGTGCTACGAACCACCACTCAAGTAAAACAAGAAATTTCAGACCTGTACACAAATGAACATTTTAACTGTTCAAAAGCGATCAATAAAATACATTCGTGAGGTTTAGTTTGTTGATATTCAAACATTTGTAATTCTGGTACGGGGCTTGTAGACTTTTTGGATAAAAGCTGATATGAAAACAATTATTGCTGTATTGCTGTGGTTTATACTTTTTTCAATTTCCTGGCCACTGGCGCTGATCCTGCTGTTTTTCTTCGTGTTGGCATGGATCATACTTATACCATTTAAAATAATCGGTTTTACCCTCGAAGCAATTTTCAAATTAATTGGCGCTATTTTATTGTTTCCATTTCGCGTGATCAGGTCACTTTAATTTACTAAAGTTCATCATTTAACCAGGCCCAAAAACGGGTGATGGGATTGGAATATTCCTTTTTGACCTTTTTTTCTACAGGTCGCGTTTGCGCAGGTCTTTTCTTTTTCTTTTTGGTAGTTTTGACCTGTGGGTTTTTACCCTGAATCATTTGTTCATAGTGTTGGCGTTTTCTTTTTTTAGCTTCTTTAAGCGCTTTTTTACGTATTCTTTCAGCCTCTCTTTTTTCTTTCTCAAGCTTTTCACTGTAACTCAGTGGGTTTTTGCCTTTGGAGTAATTTTTTTGTCGTCCCTTTTTTATTCTCTTCGGCCTTTTTGAAGGTTTATCTTTTTCTTCAGCTTGTGTTTTATCAATATCTTCCTCTTCTGCTTTTTCAGGCTCAATATTTTTCCGGGGTATTTCAGGAAGCTCTATTTTACCAACAATTTTCGGTCCGTCAAGCTTTATTTTAGGAGCTCTGATCACCTCATTTTTTTCAGAAGCATCCAGTTCATCTTCGCGATTTTGCTGCAGCGGTTCATTCGGAAGCTCCCTGTTCTCCTCAATATTCTCCGCTTGTTCAGGGCTTTCTGTATGATCATCAAATTCACTATTTACTTTTTCAGGTAAATCGGAATTTGAATCTGTTGCAATATTAGTAATTTGTTCAGGTTCGTGTTCACTATTCATATCGGGCAGGTTTTTGCCTGCATCATTTTCCGGAGTAGAGTAGTTAGTTTCAGAGGATTCGGAATAAAATTCGTCTTTATCAATTTTGAAATGATTAAGCACGTCCTCTACGTGTTCAGAGGTTAGCTTGGTGTTCTGATTCTGGTAGTCTACGTTGTTGCTGGACACCAAATAGTCCTGTATTTCTTTAACTGATCGGTTAATTTTAGTGGCAAGAACTGCAATCCTCATGGTCTCGTTTACTTGAAAAGCTCAAATATAGCAGATTTACTTCCATTTAGTAAACCCTCGTTCAGGTGTTTTCTTTTTCAATCATTTCAAGATCTACCATTACATCTTTCCAGGCGTGAATATGTCCATGTTCTTCCTCATCGTGTAGGAAGTTATTAACTTTCTTTTTAAAGGCCCACACGGTGTTTTTCTGCAATTCAAGAATATTGGCCAGCTCTTCAAGCGACATATAATCTTCATGGTTTAGCACCACATAAAGGATATAAAAGGCTTTTACAAGCGGAAATTTTATGCCATGAAATAGGGTGTATGCAGTTGCTGATTCGTTATAGCCACATTTCGTGCAGCGACGGGCATATTTTTTATTACCATTGCTATATTTCTTATTTTCACACCTTCTGCAGGCATAGTTCTCATTCCATTTCATATGCGCCACTTGTTGCAGGCAGGTGTCTTCATTGGGAAAAACAGTGGTGAATTCATCAAATGTTAACTTGCTTTTTAGCATTCTGCCTTTCACAACACTTTTGAGTTTGCTCTTTAATTTCCAGTTTTCGAGGTCGAGCATGCTGTTGATCATATAGATCTCATTGGATTGCTCTTTGAGCTTATCATAGCTCACTTCCAGAAGATGATTTTTCTCCCTTAATTCCCTTGTACGACTCGCTACTTTTTGTTCCAGCGATTGGTTAAGCTCTTCTTTCATTTTCAGGTTGTCCTCCTGTTCTTTCAGCATTTTTTGCAATACCATATCGCGGTTGTGCTTCAGTATGCGAACGCGGTCGGCAAGGGCGAATGACAACAGTATCATTTCAATTATAAAAGCAATTCTGAGAGAGTAGTGCAGTACCGTATTAAAAGGAATATCCCCCCATAATACCAATGCTTTAATAAAAAAGCCAATAAAAAGAACGCCATAGGCAATAACAAAAAACCGGGCTGGTTGAAAACCCTTTTTCCATGCGGCAAAACCTGTGTAAAATATGAAGGCCATGATCATGATATCGGTGATCCTGTGCTCGAATATATCATTATCTATTAGTAAACCATACAGAAACACGAAGCTTCGCACTACTATAAGGCCTATGAGCACTTTGTCGAGTGTAGGCGTATTTACCCTAGTAATAAGGAACTTCTTGGTAAAAAGTAGGGCAAAAAGAATTATGAAATAGAGAAATACCCCGTAGGCAATTTCGTTCCATGCCGGAAAATTGGGCCATAAATACTGAAAGGCAATCCCATCGACACACATAGCATAGATACCTACACTTAATATGTAAAATATATAGTATAGATATTTCTTTTCGCGAATGATGGTGTACATCAGTGCATTGTAAATGCTAATGATCAGTATCATTCCATAAAGCAGTCCGAAAAGGAAGTATTCATTTAAACTCCAGAATACAAAACGATTAACGGAACGAAGGGCAATACGAATATCCGCGAATCGATGAGAACGTATTTTTATATAATACGTGTAATGGCCCGGTGTGGAGGGGTTCATCATTACTTCAAAGTTTTTATGCTGAAAGGCTCGTTCATCAAACGGCCTGCTGTCGCCCATAGGTAGCCTGATGAAGTCGTTTGCTGCCGTTGCTTGGTGTGATAGCGGTTTAAAGACTTCAATTTCATCTATCGTCTGGTCATAAAACTCGATCAGCCAGTATTTGTGTGAAACACTATCCACCCTGAGGTCAAGCCTGATCCAATAATTCGCATTGTCAATAAACTGCCGGGGATTGTAATTGGGATTGTATTGAAAAAGCTGGTCATCCGGCATTTCCAGGATTTGTTCAAAGGTGATTTCACCTTCCCTGTCTGCGAAGTAGGGGAGTTTGTTCAGCGTTAATATCCTTTGGTCTAAATGATCCCTGATTATGATGTCTTCAAAAAGATCGTCAGTCGGTGGTTTATCCTGAGCATAAGCGGAAATGGAAAAAAACACCAAAAAGCTTATTATAAGGTTACGACATATCATTTGTAAAGAGTAAAATAATATTCTCATATGAAAAAAATACAATTTTATGATAATTGCAAAATTATGTGTAGAAAACTCTTGAAAAATCTGAAATTGTATGTAGATCGCATTATTTGTCATTGATATTGTGCTGCAATGTAAGAAAAAAAAATGTTTTTTTAATAGGACATAAAA
Source organism: Cytophagales bacterium (assembly GCA_003500135.1). Classification (GTDB taxonomy): domain Bacteria; phylum Bacteroidota; class Bacteroidia; order Cytophagales; family Cyclobacteriaceae; genus UBA10427. Next base: position 13,308 of record DNTA01000310.1, read on the forward strand.
AAATATAATATCCTTATAGAGCGATTTAAAACGTATTCTGAATTGTTATTGATCTAATATATAAGTGTCTTTAAGTGTATTGTTACCAGAAAAATTTGCTGCTGAAATATTTTTAATTCTATGGATAACACCTTAAAATAGTATCATAATTACACCAGTGAGGTGTAAGTTGGTACAATAAAAATACAATCATAACATGAAGCACAATGTACAACTAATCCAAAGATTTTTGTGGATACTTCTATTGGTTGTCACAACGCAATCCTTTGCGCAGACAACTACGGTATCCGGAAAAGTAACCGATATGGAATCGGGAGAAGCCCTTGTTGGGGTAAACGTATTTATTAAAGGAACGCAAACAGGTACCATTACTGATATTAATGGTGAATACAGCTTACCTGCTGAAAGCAACGATGTGTTGGTTTTCAGTTATGTAGGTTATGTACCGGAAGAAGTTGCGGTCGGTAACCAAACCAACATAAATATAGGTATGGCACTGGACCTGAAAACTTTAGGTGAAGTAGTGGTAATTGGTTATGGTTCGATTGAAGAAAAGGATTTAACGTCCGCTATTTCAACAGTTGATTCAGAGATCATTACTAAAACACCAACAGCACAACCTATGCAAGCCCTTCAAGGTCGTGTTCCAGGTTTACAAATTGTAAGTAATGGTGCTCCGGGTGGAGACCCCACCGTGAGAATCAGAGGTATAGGTTCGTTTGAGGATAGCGGGGATCCTTTATATGTAGTAGACGGAATGTTTTTTGATGATATTGACTTCTTAAATCCATCAGACATTAAAACTATTTCAGTTCTTAAGGATGCATCTGCTTCTGCCATATATGGTGTACGCGCTGCTAATGGTGTCATTTTGATTGAAACCAAGTCAGGCTCATATAATCAAAAAGCAGAAATTGTATATGATGGATATTTCGGAATTCAAAATCCTCAGAATGTATTAAAAATGGCCAATACAGAACAGTTCGTTCAGTATATTAATGAAGTAGGCGATCCGGCAGATTTATCTTTTATAGATGAAGCAATGCAGAGGTATGGACGAAGTAGGGTTAATCCGGATTTACCCGCCATCAATACAGATTGGTATGCTGAAATCATGAGCCCTGCGCCTATTCAGAACCATTCACTTTCCTTCAATGGAGGTAATGAAAATACTAGATACTCCATAGGTGGAAGTTTTTTCAGTCAGGATGGGCTTCTGAACGAAACACGCAATGAATTCAAAAGATTGAACTTCAGAACAAAAGTCGATGCAGACCTTAATAATTGGTTAACAGTAGGTACAAATGTAAATGTAAGTGTCGGTCGAAGATACGATGGAAGTAATGCATCCTGGTTCAGCGCTTATCATACTGTTCCAACAATGCCTAAAATTGATGAACAAAATGATGAAGCCTATCCTGTTCAATTATCTAATGCCAGAATGCTAGGGTATAGAGGACGACAAAACCCATTTTATTCATTGTTGTACAATGATAATAGAAATAATATTGCCAAAATAATGGGTAATTTCTATGCTGATATTACATTGATACCTGATAAATTAACCTTTAGAACTCAGTACAATTATGGTTTCGAAAACTTTAATAACAGAACGGTAAACTTCGAGCATTTTGATGGAGAAGAACTTAATCAGTCTTCAATCAGTCGAAATCATTTTACATCTTTCGATCAAATCTTCAACAACGTTTTCACATACCGTAATGGTTGGGGTAATCATAATTTGACATTTGTTTTAGGACAGGAATATAGAAGTGAATACAATGAATTGCTACGTGCAAATGCGACAGAATTATCTCCTACGCCAAACTTTGACAACGAACATTTATGGTATTTAGATCGAGGATTGGTAGGACCAGATGCAGCAGGTGACACTGATGGAAGAACAATTTTTGCAAATCTTCAATATTTATCGTTTTTCGGAAGAATTGCATATAATTATGATGATCGCTATTTATTCTATACAACCTATCGTGCTGATGGCAGTAACAAATTTCAAAATGATTGGACCGATTTTATTACATTCGGTGGTGGATGGGTCATTACAGAAGAAAACTTTTTCGATGTAAATGGAATTGATTTCCTAAAAATCAGAGGTAGCTGGGGACAATTAGGTAATGATGATGTACGTCCTGCTGCTGGAGAACCAACACTAGATATAGGTCGATTGACTGTTATCAATGGAGCACCCGTAGAAGGTAGAGTTCCAAACCCGGTTTTTGATTTTGTTGATCAACCTGAGACAGTTGAAGAAACCAATATAGGAATTACCGCTAGGTTTTTAAATGATCGATTATCTGTAGAGGCGGACTACTTCATCAGGGATTCCAAGAACTCTCCTGTTGTAGTTGAACAACCCTTGATTCGTGGAGCCGTTCGAAGAAGCTTCGGTTCAATACGTAATTCCGGTTTTGAATTGGTTGTAAATTGGAATGGAAATTTAGGTAGCGATTTCACCTATAATATAGGCGGTAATTTGGCCACCTTGCAAAATGAAGTATTGGATTTAGGTGGACCGCAGTTTCTTCAAGTGGGAGGAGACTTTGTTCAAAGATCGACTATCGGCCAACCATACTTAGCATTTTATGGATATGAGGTCGAAGGTGTATTCCAAAATCAAAGCGATATTGACAATAGTGGATATACCCAGGAATTTATTGATAATGCTTTCTTAGTTCCCGGTGATTTATAATTCAGAGACCAAAATGGTGATGGCGAGATCAATGATGAGGACAGGGTAGTTCTTGGATCATTCTTACCTGAACTGAGCTATGGTTTCAATATTGGTTTTAGTTACAGAAATATTGACTTTTCAGCATTCTTCCAGGGCCAGGCAGGTCATGAAATTCTCAACCGTAAAAGAGGCGAGTTGATCTATACCAATGATACAAACCTGGATGCTGAGTTGATTGAAAATCTTTGGAGGGGAGAGGGCACATCAAATAAATATCCTTCTGCTGCCGGATTACGCAAGGGTTGGAACCAAAACTTTAGTAGTTACTATATTGAAGATGGCTCATTTTTCAGGATCCAGAACGTTCAGCTGGCATATAATATTGTTGGCAACGAAATTGGAGGTAAGAAAATTCCTGATTTCCGTATAATACTAACCGCAGAACGGCCATTGACCGTATTTAACTATAATGGATTTAATCCGGAAGTTGCTAACGGGATCGACCGACAGGTTTATCCAATACCTGCGGTTTACACTTTAGGTTTAAATATGAAATTCTAAAAATATTAATATAATGAAAATAAGAAACCAATTTCTAAAAACACTGGTAGTATGGGCGATGCCGATGCTGTTCATGGTTTCGTGTGGTGATATTCTGGATGAATCTTTGGAAAATGAAGCTTTAGAAGGACAGGTGGACTACACGATTTCAGAAGATATGGAACTTGTCATATATGGAGCATATGGTGAATTGAACTTTTTACAATGGGAAACTTTTCCTGTAATAGCAGTTAGAGGCGATGATGTCAATGCCGCAGGTGACCAGTTTCCACTTATAGAAACAGATGAGTTCAGATACGATCGAAGTTTCTGGATGTACAATTCAGCATGGCAGAACTTATATACAGATGTTGTACTCTGGAATTCTTCAATTGAAGCAATTGGAAAATACAAGGAAGCAGGTGCAAATGCTTCTCGTGCTGATCAGTATATTGCTGAAATTAAAGTAATGAGGGCTTTTGAAATGCTTCAAATAGCACGCCTTTGGGGTAAAGTATTTATTGTTGAAGGTACTGATTTGACTGCCTTATTAGATCAGGATGTAAGTACATTCGAAGAGGTGATGCAGTATATTTCCGATGATATGGATGACGCTATCCCTAATCTCCCAAATGTACGTCCAAATCAGCGGACTGATATTGAAAACGGAATAACTCGCTATACAGCCCTAGCAGTGAAAGCTATGGCCAATCTGGAGCTGAAAAACTGGCAGGGCGTGGCAGATGCGACTGGTGAGATCATTGGATCTGGTCTTTTCGAATTGTATCCTGATTTCTACCAGGCATTCAATATTCCGGGTAAAAACAGTAACGAAAGCCTGTTAGAGCTTCAATACTCTGATTTTGGTCTGAGTTCAGGTACTAGTACCAGGTATTTATGGAACTTCTTTGGCCCTTCAGACTATACACCAGCTGTAGAAGGTATTGGTGGTGGATGGGGATTTTGGGAGCCATCGGTGAAATATATTAAGTTTATGATAGATCGTGGAGAGCAGGAACGTTTGGTTGGAAGCGTAAACTTTACGCCTGAGGGAATTGCGGAACTTGAGTCTGATGCTGCATATAATCCAGTACCAGCCTTCATCACCAACGTGTCACCTGATGGAGATGTTTTTAACAACCATCCCAGGTACAATTTCCAAAGTACAAAACACTACTTGCCTTCTACTCAGATGACTCCGGGAAGGACAACATTTGGTGAAAACAATAATTTCAGGGTAATTCGATACTCTGAAGTATTGTTGATGCATGCGGAAGCGCTGGTTTCCGGTGCGAGCAGCAGTGTAATGAGCGCTGATGAAGCGGTGAACGAAGTTCGTAGCCGAGCAGGACTGCCTGCTATAAGTGGCGTGACACTCGACGAAGTGTTGGACGAAAAATATGCGGAATTTGCCATGGAATGGGGAATTCGTTTTTATGACCTGGTTCGTCATAACAGAACTTCCGAATTGGACTATGCAGGCAGAACCTATAACGAAGGAGAAGATAGGTTTATTCCTTATCCATTATTGCAGTTAGATCTGTTACCGCAATTGAAGGAAACAAATAATAACGAATAAAGTATACGACAATGAAATTATATAAATTATTATTCCTTACCTTTTTAATATTCGCATTCGGTTGCGACAAGGGATATATCGATGACATAACCCCGAAAGAAGCGGGGCCGGATGAAGAAGCGCCAGTTATTGATATGGTATTTCCGAAAGGCGATATTGTTATTCCATTTACAGATGAAGAAACTGATTTGGATATTCAAATAGAAGTTACGGATGATATCGAAATCAGTACAGTACAATTAACTCTGGATGGCACTAATCTGGCTACATTTAATGAATTCACAGATTACAGAAGATTTCTATCTTCATATCTCTATGAAGATTTACAATTAGGTGATCATACTTTGGAAATAACAGCTACAGATGAGGCGGGTAAAACCACTACTGAAACTCTGGAGTTCAATGTAACTAATAAGTATACACCAAAATATGACGGTGAAATCTTCTATATGCCATTTGAAGGTGGTTTATTTACTGAGATCATTACTGAAACCGATGCTAACGTAGTTGGCGATCCTGGATTTACGGATGGCTATGTACTTAATGGTTATCAGGGAGCTGATAGTTCATACTTAACTTTCCCAGCTGCAGAATTGATGAATGATGAGTTCTCCGCAGTTATGTGGTATAATGTGGATGATTCGGCGGAACCAAATCGTGCAGGTATATTAGTGATTGGACCTCCTAATGATGGTCCTCCTGTATCACTCAATAATGGGTTTAAATTCTTTAGAGAAGCTGCAGGAGACAATCAAAGAATTAAGCTAAATGCTGGTAGCGGTGATGGAAATAACTGGTTTGACGGGGGATCTGATGCTGACATCGATCCAGGTGCAAATACATGGGTACATTTGGCATTTACTATATCTGGTACAGAGTGCAAGGTTTATATAAATGGAGAGGTTGTAAGAGAAGCAGAATTTACTGGAATTAGCTGGGATAACTGTGAAACTTTATCCATCATGTCGGGTGCTCCAAATTTTGTACACTGGAACCACAGATTTGATAGAAGTTTGTTAGATGAATTGAGAATTTTCAACAAAGCTCTAACACAAGGAGAAATTCAGGCCATCATAGATGATGAGTCGTAGATCATAGTTAAAATTTAATTGGTGTAACACAATCATGAGGATTTCGGGGATTTCCCTGAAATCCTCCTCTTTATTGCATATGAATAAAAAACCAGGACTTATCTTTTGGTTTATTGTTTTGCTTTTTTCCGCTTGTGAAAATGAAAGTGAAAACACAGGACCGCTACAATTAACCCAGGTACTATATGACAATGTCATTCTACCACTAGATGGCACGATCATGGAAGATCTTCCGATCGATAGAAGAATTACCTTGAATTTTTCAAATGCGGTTGATCCTAATACAATCGAACCGGCCATAAGTTTGTCATCCAACCAACAAGCCGTATCATTCAACTTTAATATGAGAGATGATAATCGCACAGTGGTTATTTCACCCATTGGCGCCCTTGATAATGGCACAATATATACCTTAAATGTCGACCAAAACCTAAAAGGAAATAACGGAGCTTCATTTGACCCCAAAGAGGTACAATTCAAAACAGTGTTAGGGGATTTGTTGATAGAAATAATAGAAATGGGAGGTAAGGATATTACGCTCGTTCCTACTCCACTCAATGTACCACGCAATCTGAATATTAAGATGCAATTTTCATCAGGAATAGATCCTGATATTTTAGAATCTTCAACTGAATTATCAGGTGAAAATGCGCCATCTTTAAATTATACCTATTCAAATAACAACTATTCGGTAGAGATAAGAAGTAATGCAAAGTTAAAACCTTATAAACCCTATACCTTTACTATTTCTGAAGATTTTTCAGGCATCAATGGCGAACCCTTTGACGGATATTCCAAGAAATTTTACACGGCAGTCGACTCTACCCTTAAATTCCCGGAAATACCGGATGAAGAATTACTGACCAAAGTACAGGAACAAACTTTTAAGTATTTCTGGGATTTTGCCCATCCTAACTGCGGTCTGACAAGGGAAAGAAACAGTTCTGGTAATCTGGTTACGATTGGTGGTTCGGGTTTCGGGGTGATGGCTATTCTTGTAGGCATAGAAAGAGGATTTATCACACGTTCGGAAGGTGTAGCGAGATTGAAAAAAATCACCGATTTCCTCAGTATTGCCGACCGATTTCATGGGGTTTGGCCACATTGGATGAATGGAAACACCGGAGAAACCATTCCTTTCAGCAGCAACGACGACGGAGGGGATATTGTAGAAACGGCTTTTATGATACAGGGATTGTTAACGGCCCGCCAGTATTTAAACTCCTTTGAACCTGCTGAAAAAGCGATTATTGATAAAATTAACGATCTTTGGGAAGCTGTGGAATGGGATTGGTACACGCAAGGAGAAAATTCAATTACCTGGCACTGGTCTCCCAATTTTGGATTTGAAAAAAACCTGAAGATTCGTGGGTGGAATGAAGCCCTGATTGTATACGTTTTGGCAGCATCATCCCCGACACACTCTATAGAGCCGGAGGTATATCACCAGGGATGGGCGAGAAATGGAAATATGCAGAATGGAAATGCCTATTACGGAATTACATTACCATTGGGGAACGCTTACGGAGGCCCGCTGTTCTTTGAGCATTACTCATTCCTGGGGCTCGATCCGAGAAATCTTTCAGATCAATATGCGAACTACTGGGACCAGGCGGTTGCACACTCCCTGATCAACCAGGCCTATTGTGCCGCCAATCCCAAGCGATATGTCGGATACAGTGAGTATTCATGGGGCTTAACGGCCAGCGATAATCATGAAGGATACTCCGCACACTCTCCAACGAATGACAAAGGGGTGATAACACCTACAGCCGCTCTGTCTTCCATGCCTTATACCCCGGAAGCCTCAATGGATGCTATGCGGCACTTTTATTATATCATAGGTGATCGGCTATGGGGAGAATATGGCTTTTATGATGCGTTTAATTTTACGGAAAACTGGGTAGCCAGTTCTTACCTGGCCATAGACCAGGGCCCCATTGTAATTATGATCGAAAATTATCGAACAGGATTACTATGGGATAACTTTATGACCGCAACAGAGATTAAAAACGGATTAGATAAACTAGGATTTAATTATTGATACAATGCAAAGAAAACCAACAAAACATCTCTATTTATTAATACCGGTCTTACTTTTCGGTATGATTGCGTCGTGTAATCAAAAGAAGACCTCTGATAATGAGGAGAAAGAAGAAGTGTCGAAAACCACTGAGCGCATCAGTGATGATTCGTTATTCAATCTGGTACAGTATAAAACCTTCCAGTATTTCTGGGAAGGTGCCGAACCCAATTCAGGCATGGCAAGAGAACGCTATCATGTTGATGGGGAATACCCACAGGATGATAAGCATGTGGTGACCACCGGGGGTTCCGGATTCGGCGTAATGGCCATTCTGGTAGCCATAGAAAGAGGCTGGATTACCCGGGAAGAGGGTTTTAACCGCCTGAAGCAAATTGTCGATTTTCTTGAAGATGCCGATCGTTTTCACGGATTGTGGCCGCACTGGATCAATGGAGAAACAGGAAGGGTAAAACCTTTCAGTAAATTCGATGATGGTGCCGATGGAGTAGAATCTGCTTTTCTGTTTCAGGGGCTTATTACTGTAATGGAATACTTCAAAGATGGCAGTGATGCAGAAAAGGCGTTGGCCAGTCAAATTCAACAATTGTGGCAGGAAGCCGAATGGAGCTGGTTCACGAAAGGAGATAAGGTGCTCTACTGGCACTGGTCACCCAATGTTGGTTTTAAAAAAATGCATAAAGTACAAGGCTACAATGAATGTATTATCTACTACATATTGGCAGCTGCTTCTCCAACACATACCATTGATGCCGATGTTTTCCATGAAGGTTGGGAACGTGGCGGAGATATAGAATCAGATCAGGTAACTTACGGATATGAGTTACCTCTAAGAAGCCAGGGTGCACCCATTTATGGCGGACCGCTATTTTGGGCGCACTACTCGTACCTTGGGCTGGACCCAAGAAACCTCAATGACCAGTATGCCGATTACTGGACACAGAACAAAAACCATACTTTAATCAATCGGCAATGGTGCGTGGAAAACCCCAACAACTTTCAGGGTTACGGTCCTGATTGTTGGGGACTCACGGCCAGCTATTCGTACAAAGAAGGTGGAGGAGTAGGTTATAAGGCCCATGCACCGGGCGAAAAAAAGGATAATGGTACGATCACACCAACAGCAGCCCTTTCTTCTTACCCTTACACACCTGAATATTCCATGCAGGCTATGCGTTTCTTCTACGATGAACTGGGAGAAAAACTCATGGGACCTTATGGCTTCTACGATGCCTTTAATCTTCAACACGATTGGTTCCCGAAAAGGTACCTGGCCATAGATCAGGGGCCGATTGTAGTGATGATGGAAAATCATCGCACAGGACTACTTTGGGATCTGTTTATGCAAAATGAAGATGTCAAAAACGGCTTGAAAAAGCTTGGTTTTGAAAGCCCACATTTGAAAGAAATGTAATTAAATAAAGTTCATCTTTTGATTTTAAGGTTAATGACCCAGTATAGTAAATTATATAAACTTACTCTTCTGATATCGGTATTCCTTGTAGCGCTTTCCGGCTGCAAGGATACTTCCAAAGATTTATCATATATCGATGTTGTAAATCGCCTGACCGATATGAAGCGTCTCGCTGAATTACCCGATGCCGGTGAAGAAAGCGGTATGTTTTCAAGTTACGACAGGAAAAGCAAATATGATTCGGCAGAGAATCAATATGTCAACTGGTCGGCGAATAACGATGGATGGTCGCCGCAGTACATCCGAAAGGAAGGCGAAAACATGGTGCTCGCCGAAATGGAAGGACCGGGTGCAATTGTTCGCATGTGGTCAGCCAGCCCAAAAGATGGTCATGTTATGGTATTTATCGATGGAGACACCGTGCCTGCCATCGATATGCCATTTATCGATTACTTCAACCCGGGAGCCTTACCGGCATTTAATTACCCCGAATTAGTTTATGAAACAGCAGCAAGGGGCTTTAATAATTACGTTCCGATCACTTTTGAAAAATCAATAAAGATAGTAGGAGCACCTGAATGGGGGCAGTATTATCACTTCAATTATATCACTTTTCCTGAAGGTCAGAAGGTAGAAACTTTCCCGGGAGAGTTAAGTGCCGAACAAAAAAGTGCTTTGCAAAGGGTGAATGACTGGCTTGGAAATGATATCGGCTCATCACCTTACCGGAAGGAAGGGTCGAATACGGAAACTATACAAGTGCAAATAGCTCCTGATAACGAACAGGAACTGATATCTATTTCACAAAATGCGGCCATCAGCTCATTTAAGGTCAATATTTCCAGTATACCTGAAGAAAATAGGGAAGAAGCGCTTCGGATGACTACTCTAAAAATGTTTTGGGACGGCTCTGATGAACCGGCGGTTTGGTCGCCACTTGGTGATTTTTTTGGCTCAGCGCCGGGATATAACGAATACAAAACTCTGCCTGCCGGTATGCAGAATGATTGGATGTATGCCTATTGGTATATGCCTTTTGAACAGGCAAGGATCGTATTGCATAATCATTCGGACTTTGAAGTGAGTTATGAGGTAGAGATCACTTATGGGGATATTGAAAAGTCACCTGATCAATTGGGAAGGTTTCACGCCAAATGGCACCGCGATCTTGAAAAAATGGATGATGCGCGATGGCCGGACTGGACCTTATTGGAAACGGAAGGTAAAGGACGGTTCTTAGGTGCGTATTTATTGGTGTGGAATCCAAAGGGCGGTCATTGCAAGCGTTACGGCGGTGAAGGTCATCACTGGTGGGGCGAAGGCGATGAGAAGTTTTTCGTCGATGGTGAAAAATTTCCCAGCACTTTTGGTACCGGCACCGAAGACTATTTTGGATATGCATGGTGTGTGCCCAATTATTTTGATCGGCCGTTCCATTCCCAAAATTATACGGAAGAAAATATGGGCTATCAGTCCCTGAACAGGTGGCAGATCATTGATAATGTGCCTTTCCAAAGTAAGTTTGAAGGATATCTTGAAAAGTATTTTCCAAATCACTGGCCAACGCAATATGCCACTGTGGTGTATTGGTATTTAAGTCCTGAAGGCAATGATCCGCTAAAGCCTATGCCGGCAGATTCTCTAATGGGTTATGAAAATCAATATCAGGTTTTTCAGGCACCCGATGCGGTAGAAGGCGAGGAACTGGAAGTAGTTTCCAATACCGGAGGTTGGACGACAAATGATGCCTTTGTGGATGAGTCATTATTTGAGGAAACCAGCGGGCACAAAATGATGCTATGGTTCGCCAAACCTGATGCCGAAAACCAACTTCGGGTCAGATTTACTATTGAAAATACCGGGACATACAGACTGGGTTTAAAAGTAATCAAATCGAAAGATGGTGGCGAATTTCAGGTTTTAAAATCAAATGGTCAAAAGTTGGGAACGATTGACCTCAGTACAGACGCTGAACAAGCGACAGCTGATATGGTGGAACTGACAACCGTTTCATTTGACAATAAAAGTCCTGAATTGATTTTTAAATGGACCGGCAAAGATGATAAAAAGAAACGTCTGGCGATCGACTATATAGAACTCAAACCCTTAATTACCAATCAATCCCTATGAGAAACCAAACGATCATATTAACTCTATTGCTGCTTATATTCGGGCATTTCGACTTCAATGCCAGTGCTCATCCTGAAGAAGTTAGAAAAGCTGGTCAACCTAATATCGTCGTCATTTTTTGTGACGACCTTGGGTATGGTGACCTTTCATCCTATGGTAATCCTACCATTAAAACGCCAAGCCTTGATAAAATGGCAAATGAAGGCATGAAGTTCACCCAATTCTATGCGGCTGCTTCGGTTTGTACACCAAGCCGTGCCGGATTGCTTACAGGCAGGTACCCCATTCGAACCGGTATGGTGAAGGGGTATATTCCGGGTAGAGTACTTTTTCCCAATGACCAGACCGGCCTGGCCCCAGAAGAGGTGACCATTGCGGAAGTATTGAAGCAAAAAGATTATGCGACCATGGCGGTGGGAAAATGGCACCTTGGACATTTACCTGAATTTTTACCCACAGCACAAGGCTTTGATGGCTATTATGGCATTCCATATTCCAACGATATGGACTATGTAGGTGGAAAAGATGGAAAGGAAGGATATTGGAATGTCCCTTTGATGCGCGATACGACTATAATCGAACGTCCGGCTGTGCAGGAAACGCTGACTAAACGCTATACCGAAGAAGCCATAAAGTTTATTGAGCAAAATAAAAAAGGCCCGTTTTTTCTATATCTGGCGCACTCCATGCCACATATTCCACTTTTTGCATCAGACGATTTTCGCGAAACGAGTGCAAGAGGTTTGTATGGTGATGTAATTTCAGAGATCGATTGGAGTGTCGGTGAAATTTTATCAACCCTTAAAAAGAATAAACTCGGTAAAAATACGCTTGTCATTTTTACCAGTGATAATGGCCCGTGGTTGGTACAAAAATATCATTCGGGGTCAGCAGGACCTTTGCGTGAAGGTAAAGGGACCACATGGGAAGGAGGAATGCGGGAGCCGATGATCGCATGGTGGCCTGAACACATTCCTGAAGGGACCATTAATACCGGATTGGCAACCACACTGGATTTACTTCCGACGTTTGCCTCGCTTGCGGAAACATCCCTTCCAGAAACTAAATTAGATGGTTACGACATCTCCCCATTATTAAAGAATGAAAATGCTGAAAGTCCCAGGGAAATGTTTCTTTACTATCGTGATGATGAGATTTATGCCATTCGAAAAGGGCCATGGAAGGCGCATTTCTATACCCAAACCGAATATCCGGCAGGACCTCTTGTCGCACATAATCCACCGCTTCTTTATCAGTTGGAGCACGATTTTGCCGAGCAAATAAACGTGGCAGAGGCCTACCCGAAGGTAGTGAAAGAGCTTACCGAAGAATACGAAAGAAGTTTGAATTTAATGGGCTTGTCAAAATTGCCCGCTATTGAAGCAGAAGAAATGATTGATGATGCCACCACGACAGGAGGTAAACTTCGGGTACAGAAGATGTCTAATTTCAAGAAAAAATGGGGCAATGACCAACAGCTTTGGTGGGTGGAAGCAAGGCCGGGTGATCGATTAAGCCTTCCATTGGAAGTGTTTGAAAAGGGCACGTATGAATTGTTGGGTTTCTTTACAAGAGCAGGTGATTATGGTATTATAAAACTGCATGTCAATGGCAAAGAATTGCCTGTGATCGTAGATGGTTATGCCAATGGGTTAGAGCATACAGGCCCCTTATCATTTGGGAAGGTGGAGCTGGATAAAGGAACGAATAATATTGAGATAGAGCTGATCGGAAAAGATTACCGGTCATCCGGGTATTCGCAGGGCTACCTGGTTGGTATAGATGGTTTTACATTAAGAAAATAAACAGAGTAGATAAAAATAAAACGTTATGAAAAAGATATTGACCATACTAATAGTCCCATTGCTGATTCATATATCGTGTAGCAGTCCGGACAATAATAGATCACAGGCAGAAGATCCTTATGCTGAGAAAATAGATTCGATAATGGCATTGATGACCGTACAGGAAAAGCTCGGACAGTTAAACCTGCCGTCTGCAGGCGATGTAACCACTGGCCTGGCGAAAAGTACGGGAGTCATTCAAAAAATTAAAGAAGGTAAAGTAGGCGGCCTGTTCAATATCAACGGACTTGAAAGAAGAAGGGACGTTCAGAAAGTAGCCGTTGAGGAAAGCCGGCTGGGCATTCCACTGTTATATGGAATGGATGTCATCCATGGTTATAAAACCGTATTTCCAATTCCACTAGCGCTGTCATGTTCATGGGATATGGATATGATCAAAGAAACCGCCCGAATAGCAGCTATTGAAGCTACGGCCGACGGTGTCGCCTGGACTTTTTCACCTATGGTCGATTTATCCAGAGATCCTCGCTGGGGACGTATCGCAGAAGGCATAGGTGAAGACCCCTATTTGGGTTATCAAATAGCGCAGGCAATGGTACATGGATACCAGGGCGACGATCTCACTAAGCATAATACGATGATGGCCTGTGTAAAACATATGGCGCTTTACGGTGCTTCAGAAGCGGGAAGGGATTATGGTACCGTAGATATGAGTGAGTTGAGAATGTATAATGATTATTTCCCTCCATACAAAGGGGCCATAGATGCCGGTGCTGGTAGCGTAATGGCATCATTTAATGAAATAGATGGAATTCCTGCTACAGCCAATAAATGGTTGTTGACTCATGTATTAAGAAATGAATGGGGTTTTGACGGATTCGTTGTAAGCGATTTCACAGGAATTGAGGAAATGGTTGATCATGGTATTGGTGACTTACAGGAAGTTTCGGCCCTGGCGTTAACAGCCGGTGAGGATATGGATATGGTAAGCGAGGGACTGTTGACTACACTTGAAGAATCGCTGGAAGAAGGTTTGGTAAGTATGGAAGATATCGATCAGGCATGCAGACGTGTATTGGAAGCCAAGTTCAAACTGGGGTTATTCGACGATCCTTATCGGTATTTTGATGATGAACGAAAAGAAAACAATATTTATACCGCGGAACATCGGGCAAAAGCGAGAGAAGTTGCTTCCAATTCATTTGTACTACTCAAAAATGAGGATGTATTGCCCCCGAAAAAGAATGGTACCATAGCTTTAATAGGCCCAATGGCCGATAATAAAGAAAATATGCCGGGTACATGGAGTGTGTCTGGCGACTTTAAAAAGGCAATATCGCTTAAGGAAGGAATTCAGGCGGTTGCAGGCGAATCGGTTAATATCATTACTGCCCGTGGCGCCAATGTAGTGGCCGACGAGGAACTTGAAAAAAGGGTCAGTATTTTTGGTAAACCTACTTACCGCGATCCCAGACCTGCAGATGTACTTATCAAAGAAGCGGTTGCAGCAGCTCGTCAAGCGGATGTAATAGTAGCTGCTATGGGTGAATCTGCTGAAATGTCAGGAGAAAGCTCAAGCCGCTCTAACATTAACATTCCTGAAAATCAACAGGAATTGTTAAAAGCGCTGCTTAAAACCGGTAAGCCCGTCGTCATGGTGCTCTTTACCGGCAGGCCCCTGGCATTGCAGTGGGAAGATGACCACATCCCGGCCATTTTAAATGTTTGGTTTGGTGGCATGGAAGCGGGATATGCTATTGCCGATGTGCTTTTTGGTGATGTTAACCCATCGGGAAAACTTAGCGTGACATTTCCAAGAAACCTGGGGCAGGTACCAATATTTTACAATCATAAAAATACCGGAAGACCATTGGAAGGGGAGTGGTTCCAGAAATTCAGGTCCAACTACCTCGATGTACCGAACACACCGCTTTATCCATTCGGGTATGGCTTAAGCTATACCAGTTTCGAGTATGGAGAAATGAGTATAAGTGATACCACCTTATCCGGTGATGCCAGCCTGGAAGTATCCGTTGAAGTTACGAATACAGGTGAATATACCGGTAAAGAAGTTGTACAACTGTATATACGTGACCTGGTGGGTTCTACTACAAGACCTGTGAAAGAATTGAAAAATTTTGATAAAATTCAGTTGGAGCCGGGGGAAAGCAAGACAGTCACTTTTACCATAACCACTGACGATTTAAAATTTTATACCTACGACTGGGATGATATGCAAAAAGATATTATCCATCGCTGGGAACCGGGAGAGTTTGATATCATGATAGGTGCCAATTCGCGTGATGTACAGTCGAAACGTATCAAGTGGAATAAATGATGTGCAAAACCGGAAAAACCTTAGCGCTACAGGTCAGATATCTGTTACTCTTTGTTATTACAGCCATAGTTTTTCTATCCTGCAATGAGAATAATGTGATGTCTGAACGCGACCGATTTATCGATTCTTTAATGCAGGAAATGACCCTTGAAGAGAAACTGGGGCAACTCACTGCATTCAGCAGCGGCTGGGATGTTACAGGCCCTGTGTTGAATGAAGAATACGAAAAAGATGTAAAAGCCGGTAGATGTGGTACGCTGTTCAATGCACATGGTGTAGCTTACGTGACCAAGCTTCAGAAAATGGCTGTTGAAGAGACGAGGCTGGGAATCCCCTTACTGTTCGGGTACGACGTTATTCACGGTTATAAAACCACCTTTCCGATCCCTCTGGCTGAATCATGCTCATGGGATTTAGAGCTTATTGAAAAATCTACCAGTATGTCGGCCAAAGAAGCTGCTGCCAGTGGTTTGAACTGGACCTACAACCCAATGGTAGATATTTCACGCGATCCGAGGTGGGGCCGTGTAGCCGAGGGTGCCGGAGAAGACCAGTTTTTGGGAAGTCAGATTGCTGCTGCAAAAGTACGTGGTATCCAGGGTAGTTCTTTAGATGATCCTTTGACCCTTGCGGCATGTGTTAAGCATTTTGCTGCATATGGTGCTGCACAGGCAGGTCGTGACTACCACACAGTAGATATGTCTGAAATTGTATTCAAAGAATATTACTTGCCCCCGTATAGGGCTGCCATTGAAGCCGGTGCAGCCAGCGTAATGACTTCATTTAATGAGTTGTTTGGCGTACCTGCTTCCGGCAGCACCTATTTGATGCAGGATCTTTTGAGAGATGAACTGGGTTTTAAAGGTTTGTTAGTTACCGACTATACTTCAATCAATGAGATGGTCAATCATGGGTATGCGAGTGACCTTCAGCATGCAGGTGAACTTGCCTTAAAAGCCGGTGTGGATATGGACCTGCAGGGTAGTGTATACCTGGATCATCTGAAAAAATCATTGGAGGAAGGTGCAATCACCATGGACCAGATCAACAGATCAGTTAAAAGAGTACTGGAAATAAAATACAACCTGGGCTTGTTTGAAGATCCTTTTCTATACCTCGATGAAGACAGGGAAAAAGACCTGGTGATGTCTGAAGAGATGTATGAGCACTCCTTTGAATCAGGTAAGAGGTCCATCGTGTTATTAAAAAATGAAGCTTATAACGGAAAAGAGCTACTACCCCTGAAAGAACCCGGTAATATAGCTCTGATCGGGCCATTGGGGAACAACGATAAGGATATTTTAGGAACATGGAAAGCTTCAGGAACCAGTAGCGAGCGCACCACTATCCTACAAGGACTGAAAAGCAGATATCCCGATGCCAATATTCAGTTTGCTGAAGGGTGCGGCGCTATCGAAGAAGACCGGTCTGGCTTTTCAGAGGCAATTCAAACCGCCCGAAATGCTGATCTGGTAATTTTGGCAATTGGTGAAAGTGCGCCGCTAAGTGGTGAGGCCTCCAGCAGGACCGATATCGGTTTGCCGGGTGTTCAGGAGGAATTGGTAAAAGAAATCCAGAAACTCAATAAACCTATTGTAGCCCTGGTGCTTGCAGGTCGTCCGCTTACCATAAGCCATTTAGAAGAATCCGTACCGGCTATTCTTTACACCTGGCACCTGGGGTCGAGAATGGGTGATGCAGTAGCTGCTGTACTTGCGGGTGACTATAACCCATCAGGTAAACTTACCATGACCTTTCCCCGGAATGTTGGCCAGATACCCATTCATTACAATATGAAAAATACGGGCAGGCCTTATAATCCGAAAGACAGCTACACTACGCGATATCTGGATGCGCCAAACGATCCGCTATATCCATTTGGCTTTGGCCTCAGTTACACAAGTTTCAATTACAGCGATCTGACTTTAAGCACTTCATCCATTTCCATGGATGATAGCCTGGAAGTGTCGGTTGAAGTTACCAATTCCGGTGAGATGGCAGGTGAAGAGGTAGTACAGCTTTACATTCGTGACCTTGTAGGCTCAATCACAAGACCGGTGAAAGAATTGAAGGGGTTTGAAAAGATCATGCTGGAACCCGGGGAAACAAAGACGGTCCGTTTTACGCTTTCAGTCGATGACCTGAAGTTTTACAACGGCAAGCTGGATTACGTTGCTGAACCTGGCAGATTTAAGGTGTTCATCGGAGGGAGTTCAGTCGACGTTCTCGAAAAGGATTTCGAATTAAACATGTAAAATATAATTGTTTCGCATCTCAGTTTCATATCACCGGGCAGTTCCATCTGCCCGGTGATTAGGTAAACAACAATCAGATGAATTATAGAATACTTTTATTTGTATTACTGACGTGTAGTGCAGAGGCTTGGTCACAAAAAGTAAGTCTTAATAATCAATGGCAATTTTCCAAAGAAGATACCCTTAACTGGCAAAAGGTCAATTTACCTCATACCTGGAATGAACATGACCCTTTTGATGATGAAAAGGGGTATTTCAGGGGAGATGGTTGGTATAAAAAGTACGTCCATATACCAGATGAATGGACTCAGAAGCATTTTTTTCTGCATTTTGAAGCGGCAAACCAGATTGCCACTGTTTTTTGGAATGGCAAAAAGATCGGACATCATGTGGGGGGATATACTGCATTTAATGTCCCCATCCCCGAAGTCAAAACCGGTAGTAAAAATGAATTGCTGGTCAAAGTGAATAATGCCCATAACGAAGACGTCATTCCATTGAAAGGCGATTTTAATTTTTATGGGGGCATATATCGCGATGTTTGGCTTATTGTAAAAAATCCCACACATTTTGAATTGGATTCCCTTGGTACTTTTGGCCTGAAAATAACCCCACTACTTCATCAAGATAAAGGCACAGTACATATCAAAACAAACATCATAAATCAGAATCCATCCAATACACGTTTCACCATTGGATATGAAGTGCTTACTCCTGAAGGCAATGTAGTAGTGAGCAAAACCCAAAAAATCCGGCTAAAGGAGAGACTGGTTCCTGCCAATTATAATTTAACTATTGATCAACCATTATTATGGTCGCCGAAGCAGCCCGATCTGTATCAATTGGTAGTGAAACTGCGAAATAAGGAAGGAGAATTGGTGGATGTTGTGGAAGACCATTTCGGGTTTCGCTCATTCCGTTTCGATGCCGACTCAGGTTTTTATATCAACGGAAAAGCTGTCAAACTAATTGGTGCCAACCGCCACCAGGATTTTCCTGAAAAAGGAAATGCGTTGGATAATGCAAGACATTACCAGGATTTGCAACTCCTGAAAGATATGGGGGCGAATTTTTTCCGTACAGCTCACTATCCTCAGGATCAGGCTGTTTTGGATGCCTGCGACGAATTAGGACTTGTGGTAACAATGGAAATACCACTCGATCACGATATTACCGATTCACAGGGTTTTTATCGGAATAGTCGCAATATGATGTCCGAGATGATCGCACAGTATTATAATCATCCCAGTGTGGTTATCTGGGCGTATATGAACGAAATGTTTTTGGGTCGGCAATTGCCCAGGGATCAGAAGAAAATTGAACAGATCGTACATTTTGCGAAAGAATTGGAGCAATTGACCAGAAGTAGTGATTCCACACGCTATACCATGATACCTAACCATGGAGATTTCGAGGTGTATTTTAATTCAGGCATAACGGATATTCCGATGATCGTAGGGTGGAACCTGTACTATGGATGGTATGAAGAGGGTTTTGAAGGATTCTCAGAATATTTGCGAAATGCTCATGCCAGACTTCCTGAAAAACCAATGATCATAACAGAATATGGCGCCGGGGCAGACCCCCGGATTTTTTCCAACGACCCGGAACGATTTGACTTTTCGGTAGATTGGGAGACGGCCTTTCATAATGCGCATTACCGACAGATCATGGAGCTCCCATTTCTGGCTGGTGCCGCGGTTTGGAATTTATTTGATTTTGGTTCTGAAAATAGAAGTGATGCTGTACCAAAGATCAATAGTAAAGGTCTTATGACTTTTGACAGAAATGCAAAGGATGCCTATTGGTTGTACAAAGGATATTTAACAGAAACACCCTTCCTGAAAATTTTGGGTGAGGCCAGAAAAAAGTATCCGGTAAATACTGACCTGGCCATTGATATCATTACTAATGCTGATAGTGTGAATTTGATTATTAACGGAAAACCCCTTAGTTATAAGGTGCCTGATGAAAATAGAGTATCCTGGAAAATCAAAACCCCGGAGGCTAAGGAGCTGATTATTATTGCAGAGGCATATCATAATGGTGAATTGACTGTAGACACAAGAAAAATAGAGCTGATAGATGACCGACTTTCGGCAAATACCGGATATTTTGCCATTAATGTGGGTTCACCGTTTTATTTTTTCGATGATAAACAGCATACACTTTGGCGTGCTGATCAGGCATATCAAAATGCGAACGGATGGGGTTATATTGATGGAGAAATGTATCGACCGCTCAAACGAGGCGTGGGAAGCAACCGTAATATTAACAACACCAAAAATGATCCGGTTTACCAAACACAATTAAACAACTTAACTGCGTACAGGATCAACTGTACGAAGGGAAGATATGCTGTAATTCTTCATCTTTCCAGATTATCGGAGAATCAGAAGGTTGATAAAACAAAATATTCGGTTAATGGAAAGGAAATTGAGATTTTGGAGCCTCTAATGCTTTTTGAACCGTATCAATCGTATATTGAAATTGAGGCAGAAGATCGTATATTGATTGAATTGTCAGAACCGGGTTTTCTAAATGGAATTGAAGTGATTAAAAAATGATGAAAAATATGTTGCTTTTCAGGGTCTTTGGATTAGCCACTGTATTGCTTTTTGTATGTAATCAGCTGCCGGGCCAGATATATTTCGAGGATCAATTCAGTGAGATCAATATGTCAACCTATACTTATACAATATCAGAAACTGATACCCTCAAAATGGATGTATTTATTCCTGAAGACAATGTAAGCGCAGATAAACCTGTAGTGCTGTACGTGCACGGAGGTGGGTTTGCCGGCGGACAGAGGGATCTTCCCAATCATCATACCTTTTGTGAAAACCTGGCGAAAAAAGGTTATGTAGCCATTACTATGTCATATTCCCTTTTGATGAAGGGCAAATCATTTAGCTGCGATCAGCCAGCGCCGAATAAGCAAACCACCTTTTTTAAGACTGCCCGGGAAATTTCATTGGCATCGCAGTTTATAGCTGATCATGAAAGCGAATGGGGCATTAGTCCGGAAAAAATAGTATTAGCAGGAAGTTCAGCCGGAGCGGAAGCGGTGATTCATAATGCCTACTGGAAAAAAACGAGACAAGGAAGTTTATCTCCGGATTTTCAATATGCCGGGGTGATCAGTATGGCGGGAGCCTTGAGTAACCTGAACTGGGTAACTGATAGCACTGCGATTCCAACTCAGTTGTTCCATGGAACCTGCGATAATCTGGTGCCATATGGTGAGGCACCGCATCACTATTGCGAAGCCGATGAACCCGGGTATCTTATGTTGTATGGCAGCTTTTCCATTGCTGAAAAACTGAGGGAAACTGGAAGTTCATTCTACTTAGTCACCGGTTGCAATGATGGTCATGAATGGAATGAGTTACCTTTGCATTCCCATTTCCATTATGTGGTCGATTTTCTTTATAATGATATCGTACAAGGTGAGTTTCGCCAGATTCATCAGGTAGAAAAAAACGATGATCAAAAAAATAATTGCAAAAACAAGGATCATTACCAATTCTGTGTCAATTAAGAATCAGTAAATCAAATTTTCAGCTTTTCATTGATGAACCTCTAAGTTTTCTTTAAATTATTACCATATAAAGAAAACTGTGCATACACCATTTAACGATAACCTTACCCATGACTTCCTTGATAGTAAAAGGAATGTTGCTGATCCGACTGCTGATGCGGTAATAATGAAGCTGTCTGAGGAATTGTCAAAAAAGGGCATGCAGGAAGTCTTCGAACAGCTAATTACCCATGTGGAAATGCCCTTTGAAAAGCTGCCATATCTCATACAAAGGTTTATCCGAACACATTCTCAATTACCACCCTGGGCTGAAAAGCATAAAATTCATTTAGCACAGAATATGTTTATGGAACATGGCCCCAAAATGCTTTTGATGCTCTATTTCAAGTCGCTGCCCATTTTGTATTCTATGAAGAATGGCGCACAGGTACTCATACAAACGGATCGGCTATCACCACATGCTGACGATTCCAATGTCTTTGCCCGTAGAATTGCCGAAACGGGTCAGTTCCTGCTTTTTAATATGGCTTCTGACGGCCTGGAAGGCAATAAAACCGGGATTTTCACCGCCTTAAAGGTACGGCTCATTCATGCCTATATAAGATATTTTATAAGTTTCGGTGACTGGAATACAAAAATGTTGGGAAAACCAATTAATCAGGAAGATCTGGCTGCCACTTTAATGACTTTCAGCGTATCGCTTACGGATGGGCTATTGCAATTTCGAATGTCTTTATCCCCCTCTGAGGAAGAAGCCTACATGCATCACTGGCGGGTAATCGGGTATTTCATGGGTGTCGATGATGACCTTTTGCCATATCACGCCGCTGAGGGTAGGTTTTTGTTGCAAAAAATATTGGAAAGACAGTCAAAAGCTTCGCGGGAAGGAGAGGAGCTAACGCAGGCGCTTATTGATTTTGTAGATGACAAAGTGAAATCGCGATTGTTGAGCATGGTGCCGCAGGTAATGATTTATTATCTGTGTGGCTCAGCAATTGCCGGGAGAGTAGGGATTGATAAAGCGAAATACAAATGGTTTTTCTCTGTTTTTCCATTCTTATTGAAGTTGTGGTTCAATTTCGGGGAATTTATGGAAAGACGGTTCGGGCTATTGAACTTTGTTGCTGACCGGCTTTCCAACAGGTTGGTGCATAAACTGGTCAATCATTTTGACTCTTATACCGGAAAAAAATTCGTCATTCCGGAAACCCTGAACCGGCAGTGGAAAGTGTAAAACGCATAATGATCAACCTTTCGCAAAAGCCCTTATTTTCCCGACATCCATCCGATCCGTAAGGCTTTCGGAATAATGCACCTCGTGAATTTTTAATCCCCTGTCAATCAAAAACTCGGCAGGAATAGTATTGATCGATTCACCACTTTTCATCATATGCATAGGTAGCTTTTTGCGATAGGCCTCGAAAGCGGTACCTACAAAGCTCCTGAGATGGCTAACCGCCGATTTATACGCGGAAGGTTCCAAACCATATTTGGCATACCAAACTTTTTCAGGATCTGAAATAATGGGAATAGGAGAGAGCTCACCGTGAAAGCTGCTCATAGATATCAGTTCAACTGGCGACTCAAAGAAAAATATCATTTTGAAACCGTTGGGTTTCAACTCTTCGTATAGCTTTGATAAATTGTGGACACGAATATTGCAAAAAGGACAACCGGCATGTCTGAAAAAGCCAATAAGTAGTTTCTGGTCTGCATATTCCTTTAGGTCTATTGACCGGTTATTAATGTCTTTGAGCTGAAATTCAGGCGCCAGTGCTGATTTTATTAAACGCGTAGAGGTATTATGGTCCATAGCTATTTGGTTTCACTGACTTGGTCAACGATATCCAATGCACAAAGATGTTAATCTTCGATAAACATTTTAGTGAACCCGCTCAAAAGTATGGAAAACTAGTCGAACTGCTCAAACTTGGATAAGCTATGATGAGTTCTGGAAAGCGTTGCCCTCGCTACCCGACCAATCCCCAGAATATATGCAGCTGTGCGAAGGTCGGTTTGTTTGCGTTTGGCCATATCCAATACGGCTTCAAAGGCGCGGGTCATTATTTTATAAAGCTCATTGTGAATGCGTTCCAATTCCCATTTGAATTGCTGAATATTCTGGGCCCATTCAAAATAGCTTACGGTTACCCCACCTGCATTGGCCAGTACGTCCGGTATGACCATTATATTTCTTCGGTGAAAAATTTCGTCCGCCTCGGGAGTAGTGGGGGCGTTAGCTGCTTCTACAATGATAGAAGCTCTTACATCATTCGCATTTTCGGCAGTCAACACACCGCCAAGGGCAGCCGGTATCAAAACATCACAATCCCATGTCAGTACATCTTCGCTTTTGAAGGCATTTCCCCCTGCAAAACCCGACACGGTTTTGTGTTCTTTTACATAGGCGATCAGCTTACTAACGTCTAGTCCATCTTTATTTTCAATCCCTCCTTTATGGTCACCCACTGCCACTATCCTGCCACCTTTTTCTGCAATTAAACGGGCGGCATGGCTGCCAACATTACCAAAGCCCTGGAGGGCCACCCGAATGCCTTTAAGTGACTTATGCTGGGTTTCCAATGCTTTTTCCAGCGCAATCATCACACCACGTCCTGTTGCTTCCTCGCGGCCTTCCGAACCGAATAAATGAACCGGTTTTCCGGTAACAACGGCCGGTGAAAAACCGTAATGATTTGAATATTCGTCCATGATCCAGGCCATAATGTCGGCATTCGTATTGACATCAGGCGCCGGGATGTCGAGGTTGGGTCCGATGATTTCTCTTATATGACCCACAAATTCATGTGTAATGTCAAATAGTTCCTTATCCGTAAGCTCCTGTGGATTACAATTGATCCCGCCTTTGGCTCCACCATAGGGAATGTTGACAATTGCGGTTTTCCATGTCATTAATGTGGCGAGTGCGGTAGCATCATCTTCATCAACAGAGGGGTGGTAGCGCAATCCTCCTTTCATTGGACCTCTGGAATTATCGTGTTGTACCCGATAGCCCACATGATGTAGCCACTCTCCATCATGGCCGTCCGTGACTACTTCTACTTTCACCACACGGTAAGGAGTGAGTAGAATTTTTTGTGTTTTATCGCTTAAGTCAAGCGCTTTTGCGGCTTTTTGAAAATAATAACGGCTTTCTTCGAGCATTTTTTCAGTTGTTGGTTGCCTTCAATTTCTGTATTCTATTGCTTATTTCAAAAGAGTTTGAGGCTTAATATCGGGTGTTTTTCAAAAGAAAATACAAATCAGTGAAACATTTTATAAATTAATTAGGTTTATAATATAAACTAACTTATATTTACAAAACAAAACAAAAAAGAAATGAAGACAGAAGAATTGACAACAGAACAAAGACTGGAGATCATCACAAATATGATCGGCCAGGCAAAGCAAAACTTTGCCAAAGGAGGCAGCTTTCAGATACTCCTGTGGGGGTGGGTAATTGCTGCGGCCAACCTCGGACATTATGCGTTAGAAAAGATAGGATACGAATACCCATATGCTGTATGGCTTATTGTCATTCCGGCTGTGGTAGTATCAATTGTTCAGAGTGTGAACATGAGAAAGAATAGTCCGGTTAAATCGCATGTAGATAAGGTTTACGGACAAATATGGCTGGCGGCTTTCATTGTATTCATCATTGTACTGAGTTTTATGAATCAGTTGAATTTTCACCACAATCCTGTAATTTTGGCCATTGCCGGTATGGGCATGTACATCACAGGTAATTTATTGCGTTTCAGGCCAGTAATTTTTGGCGCCGTAGTTCTGTGGGTTGGAGCAGTACTTGCATTTAACCTGCCGGTTGCAGAGCAATATCTTGTTGGTGGGATCAGTATTTTAATAGGATACCTCGTTCCCGGTTATTTACTTAAAAAGGAAGAAAATTGAGCCAGTTTCAACCATTAGATCCTCTATTGCATTCACAACTTCGCCTGGCAGTGATGTCGCTGCTTATAGGAGTGGATTCTGCCGAATTTACCTTTATTAAAGAAAAGACAGGCGCTACTTCAGGTAATTTGAGTGTACAACTGGATAAACTGGAGCAGGCGGGGTATATCGAAATTGAAAAGTCTTTTAAAGGTAAAAGACCACTGACGACGTGCAGGATTACCAAACACGGAATTAATGCCTTTGAAACCTATGTGGAAAATTTAAAAAAGTATATCGAGTAATTTTTTTTGAATATTAAGTTTACATTATAAACTAATTTACTATTATGAAAACTACAGTTAAAACCATCGTAATCATCCTTTTTACCGTTTCAACAGCGTTCGGTCAAAAGGTAGAAGAGCAAAGTTATCAGGCATATCTCAGGGCGAATCCCGATGCCTGGTTGATACCGGTCAAAACGGCTAAAATGCAATTCGAATCCGGCGGGAGCGATGCCGATCTTTTCGAATATGCCATGGCCCGGTATGGACTATTGAGTGCCACTATGCGCGACAGAGATGAAGATATGTTTGATGAATATGTTGACGAAACCATCGAGCATTTCGAAAAACTGATTGAAAATGATCATCGCAAAGCGGAATCACAGGCAGTACTATCCTCAATATACGGATTGAAAATCGCTTACACTCCCTGGAAGGGAATGTTCTGGGGGCCAAAAAGCGGTAAATATATCGAAGAAGCCATCGAAAGTGGCCGCGAACTGCCCATCGTGCTGAAAATGTATGGCAACTATTTGTATTACACACCCGAACAGTGGGGTGGTGATAAAAATGAAGCGGTGGGATATTACAGCATGGCCATCAACAAATTTGAAGAGAACAGGAAAACCGGCCACTGGTTATACCTCGATGCTATGATTTGGCTGGGCCATGCCTATCGCGATATTGATCAAAACATGCAGGCCGAAAGCGTATGGCGTCAGGCACTGAAAAAAGAACCTGATTTTAAATATGCCGAATATCTGCTGAGTTCTAATTGATAGAGCAGATTACCGACTAAAAAGAAGCCACAACACCTCTTAGATGTTGTGGTTTTTTTGTGATTATTTATTACCCTATTCTTTTGTATCCGGTTCAAATAAAATTGTATTTTGGCAAATCGATCAGCGCAATATGAACGGGAAACAAAGCAATACGAGTACAGATAAAAAGAAACAAGGCCTGAATACCTTCGGAGGAGTGTTTACGCCCTCCATACTTACCATTCTTGGAGTCATCATGTACCTCCGGTTTGGCTGGGTGGTGGGTAATGTGGGATTGATCGGTACGCTCATCATTGTTACGATCTCCACTAGCATTACCTTTCTCACTTCACTGTCCATTGCCTCCATTGCCACTAACCAAACGGTAAAAACCGGTGGTGCTTACTATATGATCAGCCGCTCGCTGGGCATTGAGTCGGGTGGAGCGATTGGTATATCCCTTTATATTGCCCAGACATTATCCGTAGCGCTCTATACCCTGGGTTTTGCGGAGAGTTTCGCCAGCATTTTTCCCGCGCTGAATGAAACGGCCGTTGGACTGATTGTTACCTTACTTATCGGCATTGTTGCCATGATCTCAGCCGATGTGGCCATTAAAACGCAGTTTTTCATATTGGCCGCTATAGCGATCTCACTGATTTCCCTCATTTTTGGCTCACCTCTGGAAAATACAAGCATCGAAATGTGGGGGGCGCCAAAGAGTCAATCAGAAGGTTTCTGGAAAGTATTTGCCGTATTTTTCCCGGCTGTAACCGGCATCATGGCCGGCGTAAACATGTCAGGTGACTTGAAAAATCCCGGTAAATCGATCCCCAAAGGAACTTTTATGGCAGTTGGTGCGGGTTACCTGATTTATATGCTTTTGCCTATCATTCTGGCGGGCAGGGCCGATGCCGACACTTTGATAGCTGATCCGTTGATCATGCGCAAGATCTCGTTTTGGGGTGATGCCATTTTGCTGGGTGTCTGGGGGGCTACTTTATCCAGTGCGCTGGGAAGTATACTAGGTGCTCCGCGCGTGCTACAGGCCCTGGCAAGGGACAGAGTGTTGCCGAAGTTCATGCGCTTTTTGGGCAAAGGTGAAAAAGGCACTGACAACCCGCGAATCGGTACCATTTTCTCGTTGGTTATTGCACTTCTGGCGGTTTACTTTGGAAAACTCGACCTTATTGCCCCGATATTGACCATGTTTTTTCTCACTACCTATGGGGTATTAAATATTTCCTCGGCTATCGAAAACTTTCTCGGCAATCCGTCATTCCGTCCCAAGTTTAAAGTCTCCTGGGTGTTCTCCCTGTTGGGCGCCATTGGATGTATAGCCGTAATGATGCTGATCAATGCCCTGGCCACATTTGTTGCCATGTTATTTGTGGTGCTTGTCTTTTTCTGGATAGAAAGGCGGCAACTTAAAACGCACTGGGGTGATGTTCGACAGGGGCTATGGATGTCACTTGTCCGGGCAGGCTTAATGAAGATCAAAAGGAGTGAGGACCCCAAGAACTGGTATCCACATCTGATGATACTTTCCGGCGCGCCCACCAAGCGCTGGCACCTGATCGCCCTTTCAAACGCCTTTGTACGTAGTAAAGGTCTGATGACAGTCGCATCCATCGTACCCTCGGGAACAATGAACCTGGAGCGGCAGCAGTCGCTGGAAAAAAATATCCGGGAGTTTCTGCTCAACAAAGGCATTGTAGGTTTGGTGCGGGTCGTTTCAGCGCCGGATCCATTTGAAGGGGGCATCCGTCTGGCTGAAGTGTACGGATTGGGCAACTTATATCCGAATACTTTTGTGTTGGGCGACACGCTGGAAGAGTCACATCTGGACCGCTATGCTGCCATGGTGACCAAGATTCATGAGGCCAAACGGAACCTGCTCATCGTGCGCGACAATGAGGCACAGAACTTTGGCGACTTTAAACAGATCGACATTTGGTGGGCCGGTTTGAAAGGCAATGGCGCACTGATGTTGGTTCTGGGCCACCTGATGAGCAAAAGCCACGACTGGCGCCGGGCGAAGATCACCATAAAATTCGTGGCCAACGAAACATCAGCGGCTGACGATGCCACCAAAAACCTGGACCATATGATCGCCAATATGCGTATCGATATGAAGAAAGAGATCATTCTGGCCAACGGGCGGTCGTTCTATGATATTTTGCAGGAAAGTTCAGCGCAATCTGATCTCGTATTCCTGGGTCTGAAAGCCCCTGATGGGAATTACAGGGAATACCTGAAAACCTTCCGTGCAAAAACCGCCAACCTGCCTACCACCATCTATGTGCTGGCAGGCGAAACCATCGATTTTAGTAAAGTGCTGACTTGATTGCCTGGGTTCCCTATCATGTTTAAACCTTCCTTTGAACAATTTTCTTACTCCTAAGTATATTTGAAGTTTAAGTATATAATTTGTCTAAGAAAGTATCGGACAATTATCACATTTGCCAAATGTGTCCTTCCTTTACAAATTTTAAGGCTCCTTTGTATAAAGTTTTTTCTCCTTTGTGTCCTTCTATATTTCCTTTGTCATTTTCTGTCATCCTTTCAGAAAGGAGATACAGAAATTGCCAAAGGAAAGCAAAATATTGCAAAGAAAGCCCAAAAAAGCTGAAAGGAGCATAAAAAGCTGCAAAGGGAAGGGTTTAGCTGACAAAGGGAAGGTTAAAACCTGATGATTGGAGTGAGGTATGCATGTTTAGTGTAGAAAACACATTATTTATTGTCGCAAACGTTTGTATTGCGTACTTTTAGCGCTACACAAACCCAATAAATCGTGATGAAGAAAACCTGGATTTTATCTATTGCAATCTTTTTATGCTTTTTTGCCTGTGAACAAAAGCAAGACCAAAGCAGTCAAAGTCAACAGAATGCTACTCCGCCCGATTCGCTGTTGGGTACTTTTTGGGATTAAAGCCTGCCTATCGAGGAGCGGCTTGATCTATTAATTGATACTTTAACCCAAATTTAATGCCGTTTAGCCTACTTCAATATAATTAAAAATCATAACGTATAACTTAAAAGGAACTTGAAAGTAAACCGGTTTTGACATGGTATCTAAGGAGTCCGTCGTTTAGCATGGTTGCAGAATGTCTTGGAATTGATATTGGTGAAAGGTTGTTTGTCCCAGCATTATCCTGTATGTGAGAATCTACAGTAACAAAAATTCTGCCCTGTTCCAATTAAACAAAAAGGTTATGGCGCCCCGCAAACAAAAGGGAAATCCTAACGCAATGATTTCAATGCCTGTGGTAAATCCAAATGCAGCAGGGAAGTTAATGTACCACTGCTCACTTTCAGCTCTGTTGATAAGTTGAATTTTAGTCTTGTAACCGATGATTTTGTATTTACGTCTAGTAATGTAACTAGATATAAATATCAACAAAAAAAGCTCGAAAAACCAATCTTTCAAGCACGTTTTACACATGCATCCCCATAAACGTAAATTTATCTGGTAAAAAGCCAAAGCCCAGTGAATTTGAATTATAATAATTCAATTAATATAAAAAATATTGCAATTCATTTTTGAATTACACCTATTTTTGGTTAAAATAGACGGCTATTAGTTAATATTTATCATAAAACTTACCTGAGTGGCTTTTTCAGATTTATACCGTATACTTAATATTGGGAGTAGGTTCCGCAGAGGTGTGTTGTCATTATTGTTATTCCAATTTAGTTTTGTAACACTTTCATTTTCTAAAATTTCCGTAGACCTGAAAGATGTTGAGGGTAATACTATTGAATTAGCTATTGAATCGGGAAATGGTGATATACGCCATTGTATTTTACCAGGAGGAGATGAAGATTTGAATTTTCTGACTATTCAATTGGAGTTCAGTGATGGAGGAACTCCATTAATTGTCAACTCATATCGTATAGATTGGGGGGATGGTAGCCCGGTTAGTACTATTACGGAACACAATTCCAATTCGATTGAGCACGTTTATCCCGGCACAAATAATGCAGGCAACCCCTTTTACGAGCTCGAGATCATGGAGATCAATGAATCGTCCTTTTCAGTTTCCAGAAATATACAGCTTGACCGGGCCAGTTTTTTGTACCCAGAAGACAATAACTTGGGACCATATTGTGGTGAAGAAGGGCAAGTTACCAATGTAGAAATTGAATTCTTGGCTTTTAATCTATCGCAAAATCTTGAGTGGGAAATTGACTGGGGTGATGGTAGCACGGCTGAAATTCTTACTTTCGACGATTTTACTGGTCCGGATCCAACTATTTCACATGACTATACTTATACATTAGGAACATACCAGTATTTCATTACATTAACACCTGGCAATTCTTTGAATCCCACCTGTGTAACTTCTGCTAGTATAGCGCCTCTACAAGTTACTTTTCAGGAAGAAATTATTCCCGAAATTTCTACTTTGGGCAATGTTGTAGAGATCTGTGAGGATGGCGCCAACGTAACTTTTCAGAGAGCTACCTCAAATCCACCTGATAACATTGCCGGATCTGATGAAATAAGATGGACCATTCAAAATGGCGCCACCACGCTTCTGGAAATCCCATATGCCCCGTTAAATGCTCAACCCGCGGCTACTCAAGGATCTTATACGGGTATCAACACTGAATTCACTTATCAATTTCTAAGTAGTGAAATCAACTCAGGAGATGTGGTTATGGTGACACTTTTTGAAAAAAATGCATGTAATGAGGTCTCAGAAACCTACACGATCAACGTCAGATCATTGCCTGAAATTAATAATATTACCACTATTCCGGACACTGTAACCTGTCAGACGGAGTCCATTACGATCGATTGGGATACGGAAGCCAACACGACCTATGAATACCTCATACGAGACCAGTCCAGCCCTGATCCTGTTCCGGGCGAAATCAACAATGCAGTATCACCACCTTTCTTTTTTTCACAGGTAACCGGAGATTACACTTATTGGATCAAAGCCACCAATAATGCAGGCTGTAACCTTATTGAAGAAGTAGATCTCTCCGTACTCCAGGATGCGGATCCCGTTCTGGACATTGCCCCAGTTGAGGAATGCGGCAGTGTTACTTTCACTGTGGGGTCAAATTCAAGTAATGTACCTGCGGGATCCACCTACCGATATGAATACAGTACTACCAATGACTTTTCCTCAGATGTAAATCTGATTGGGTCAACCACAGGTGCAACCCAAACCTTTACTACTACCGTTTCGAATGATGATTCAAACGCCGAAACAGACTACTTTGTAAGACTAAGCATCACAACCCCCCAGGGATGTGAATATATTGATGATGATCTCAACCAGCGCATCACCACCAAATATCAGCCCAAATCCACACCAGATTTTGAGATCATTGCGAAACGGGTAAATGGGGTCGCTGTGGATGTGGCAGACCAGAAGACCTTTGAATTCTGTGAAGGAGATGAAGTAACCTTTGAAGCATTGGGAGGTTCTACCTTTGGTTCACAATTCACCTGGAGCATTGATGGTTCACCGGAACCAACCTCTCCCAATACTGAATTTACCTATACCGTTAGCAGTAATTTCGACTTAAGTGTTTCTGAAATCCTGGATGGCTGCACCACCTTAACCCCTCCCGTTGAGGCTGTCCTTGTTAATCCCACACCCATCATCACGGTCATTGACCAAACCGGAAACCTTGCTTTTTGTGAAGATGGCTCAACCTCGGTCACACTCTCAGCTACAGGTACCGATGTAGGTCAGTTTGAATGGTACAGATTTAACAGTGGATCCGGATTGTATGAAAATACCGGTATTACCGGAGCAGACCTGACCTTGAATGAGGTAAGTAAGAGCGGTGTGTACAAAGTGAGAGGCACTGCCAATGGGTGCGAGGGCGAGCTCTATCCGGCAGGGAGTGGCATTACCATTGAAATCCAACCCATTCCGCTGGCACCTGACATATCGGAAAGTGGCGTTTTGGAATTCTGTGAGTCTTTGACCAATTCAGTTGAACTTACCGCCACCCAAAACGGGGGCATTCCACTGGACCGTATTGAATGGTGGAGGGTAGGATCACCGGATGCATTAATTGAAACCGACAATAACACGACCAATAGCCCTGATTTCTCAAGCGCCTTATCTTCAGATCGACTGAACGAATTCGAAGAAAGCGGAGACTATTACGCCATCGCCTACGGTACCGGAGCCGACGAATGTAGCGTGGTTTCTTCCATGCGTACGGTAAACATAAAAGAAAGTCCCGATCGGCCCGGAATTATACCTCTGACCAATACCTCCATTTGCGAGGGATCCGGAGATGTACAATTACAGGCAGATCCAGCCACTTCAACTTCTTACCGCTGGTTTAAGGAAAATGGGGCTACGGATATCGAAATTACAACTCAAACCACCGCGGTCCTGACTTTGAATACTAATGCTGAAGGAGGGGATTATTACGTGATTGCGGTTGGAGGCGATGGTTGTGAAAGTACACCTTCGACCTCGATCAGTGTTGAGATCGATTTAAATCCTCCAACTCCAGACACACCCATTGAGGTGAGCGATAAAAACAGCAAATGCGCCAATGAATCAAATTCCATTATTCTGGAAACCAATTATCTCGGACCAGGCACCGAATATCGATGGTACAAAAACACGGTTAATGATCCGGGAACTGCTACCCCTTTCAATGTATCTTTCAATAATCCTCCCTCAGTAAACGTCACCGAAGAACTTGTATTGGGTGATAATTACTTCTTTGTTCAGGCTGAAAATCAGAGTACGGAATGTACCAGTAGTATTTCAAACTCAATCCTGATCACCCTGTTTCCGGAACCTTCTCAACCAACTATAAGTATTGCCGGTGACCCGGAGGTTTGTGCACCCGTCGCCATTACCCTCGATGTGGATGAGGTTTTCACAACTGAGACCTATGATTGGTATGTCGATGGGGATTTCCTGGTGAATACAGCAGACCCAGAACTTATTTACAACACCCCTGGAAATAATCAGGAAATTTCAGTGGTCAGGATCAGTGATGATGGTTGTGCAAGCTCCTCATCCGAAATTGAAACCATTTCGATTTATGCACTACCTGAAGATCGGGTAGTCACTCTTACCGACATCGATGGGCTGATCTGTGAAGGGTCCTCTGCCACCATACTGGTTGAAAACTCTCAAAATAATGTGGATTACATCCTTAAAGAAGGCGCATCAGTAATTACCACTGTAGCTGGCGCCGGAGGGGACATTAATCTGAACACACCTTTACTTTCAACCGGATCATACACCTACACGGTTGAAGCCTCTACTCAAACTACACCGGCTTGTTTAAAAGTAATGGAATCCAGCCCCGGAAATCCTTATTCCTTTACAGTAGATGTTGCTGCTGCACCATCCAATGTTACATTCTCTACACTCACTCCAGAGGTTTGCGTTAACAGTCAGGCGGAACTAAATGTATCCATTTCCGGTGGTACCGCGCCATATACTGTCACCTATATAACTGACCTTAATCCTACCGAGGTAATTGTAAGCTCTCCCGTCGCTGATTTTGATATTACCTCAGCTCCACTAACCAATAGTAGTATTTTCGAAATTATATCGATCACCGATGATGCAGGCTGTGACTACGATGTGAGCGGAATTGCAAAACCAGTAGTAACGGTTGATAATCCTACCAGCATAACCGTTATGCCTGCTGGCCCGGTATGTTATAACAATGATGGAGAAGTTTCTTTCGAGGTAATAGGTGGTATTGGTGACTACACTGTTAAATTTAATGTAAACAGTGGCCCTGAGTTAACAGTATCAGGACCTTCACCTCTTGTGTATGGCGACCAACCGGGTGAGACAGCGCTGGATAATCTCACGGCGGATGCTACCATCAACCTGATATCTGCAACCACCAGTAACGGTTGTAATATCCCACCTGTTGCAGGTAGTGCAGTACTTCAGGTCCAAGACCCGAGATTTGATTTAACTTCCAATCTTCTTGAGGGTTGTTCCTACGAGGATTTTGCTCTTACTGTAAATGTATCCGACGGAGATGGGCCCTATGACCTGATCATCGAGAACAATCGTGGCCTTCCCCCCATCAACCGTCCCGGGTACAATAACGGTACTCCTATTCCAGTAAATGAAATACCTGACAGTACCCAGACTATTGATTTTACAGTAAGTTCCATGGTTGATAATGGCGCCGGGTGTTCGGTCAGGATGAATACTTCCGGGGATGTGAACATTCAGGTGAATGAACAGCCGATAATTCCAAGCATCAGTATTACACCGGATCCGGCAGAGAGCTGCATAGGAGAAACAGTAACCCTTACTACAATCGATACTGAACCGGGATATACCTACGAATGGGTTGATGCTTCAGATAATTCGACTGTTCAAAACGACCCAAGCCCGGACCTTGTACTTTCAGGGGTTCAAAATAAATCCTACCGATTACGCTTAATCAGCTCGGTAGGTTGCGTTGGCGAACTTTCAACAGCTCAGAATGTGATTATTTATGATCTTCCACCTAAACCTCAGATCACCGACCTTTCCGGGACTCCATTATCAGATCAGGTTGTTTGTGATGACGAGAACCTGGTCATTTACTCGACCACTGCACAGGCCGATCAGTATAAGTGGTTTAGAGATGGAGTGGAGGTTGGAAATGGTCAAAACTATGCACCTGTGCTGAGTGGGAATTTTACTGTTGAAACTATTAGCGTAAACAACTGTGTCAGTGAGCGATCCGATGTACTGAATGTGGTGATCAATCCCACGCCTGCTCAACCGAATATCAGCGTAGTAACCCCGGGTTCGGGTATTCCTGAAATCTGCGACGATGCCGCAGATGCGAACACGATTGTTCTCGAATCCAATAATCCCGGAAACCTCGCCGATTCTTACGAATGGTTTAAGGTATCTGATCCGGGGACGGTCATTGCTGCTACTAAAACACTTACCCTGACTGATGAATCCGAAGAAGGATCTTATCAGGTAAGGATCCGCACTGCGGATAACTGTTTAAGCATTTATTCCGCCCCTCAGGCCGTATTGATTAACCCTGAACCGGCAAAGCCTAATGTGGTAACCAGCGATCCGGATAATGCGATCTGCGGCGATGGAAGTACGATCACATTGACGGCCCTACCAAATCCTGGAATTGAAAAATACATATGGTACAGGAACGGCTTTGGAGAAATTCAGAATGGCGTATCCAATGAACTGGTTCTGGACAACACCGATGTAACCGGTGACTATTATGTCATTGCTGAAGCAGCAGGCCCTACTTTTTGTCAGTCCCTCCAATCTGATCCGACCACCATCAACATCAATCCCATCCCTGGTACACCCTCCATTGTTCTGGCAAGCGCTGCTGATGAGATATGTGAAGATGGATCTATGATTAGCCTAGAGGTACAAACGCCCTTTCCATCGGATGCGGAAGATTTTAACTGGTATAAGACCACTGATCTATCTACCGTTGTGGGTACTGGCAATAGACTTGACTTGAATAGTGTAGAACAGTCCGGTGATTTTGTGGTAACTGCAGTTGGTGTGGGTCCCACATTTTGTGATGGAAACACCTCAACGGCCTACTCGGTGACAGTTAATCCGTTGCCGGCTCCACCTGTAATCAATTTTACATCCTCTTCAGGTACACTAGACATTTGCGACAACGGAGGAACCTCATTTGTGACCCTCACAGCCACCAGTCCGGACGGAAATGCTTTTGACTTTGATTGGTTCCTGGATGGAAACCCTTTTGCTTCCGGTACTTCCGAGATCACAGTGAACCAACAGATCCAATCCGGGGACTATACGGCAGTAGGTTACGGCATAGACAACACAAATTGTCCCTCCGCTTTGTCTCTGGCAACCACAGTGAATATTTTTGAAATCCCTGTTGCCCCCCTGATCTCTGGCGCTGCATCACTTTGCGCAGGAGCCGAAAATGAATTGTATGTCATCGACAACGATGTTACCGGAGCGTCATTCAACTGGAACATTCCTGCTGGTGTTGACCTGGTAATTGGGGGTGAGTCCAGTCAAAGTTTTGTAATTGTGGATCTACCCACTGCAGGCAACTACAGCATCTCCGCAACCCAGACATTGAACGGATGTGAAAGCCCGGTTGGAGGTATTGACCTCAACGTACTGGATCCAACCGTAACCGATGGCATCAATGGTCCGGTAGAAATATGTGAAAATCAGACGGATATCGAATATGTTGTAATTTCGCCTACACCCGGTTCTACCTATTCCTGGAACGTCCCTAACGGGGCCTCTTTCAGTGTTATCTCTCAAAGTAAAATATCGGTGGATTTCGGAACGGCTGCCCAGGCCGGCGTTTCGCCTTTTATTGAAGTTGTTGAAACCAACCTTGCCGGCTGTGTAAGCGCACCCGTTAACCTTCCGGTAACCATTTCTGAATTACCCACTGCAGTTCTTTCGGGCGATGCCACCGTTTGCTTTGGCAAATCCACTGATCTGCAGATTGAACTTTCCGGCGCCGGACCATGGGAGTTAAAATATGCTGCCAACTCAGGTGGCCCCGCAGTAACCAATACCATTTCGATACCCGATGCACCCACTCCCCACATTTATGATCTTTCGGTTTCACCTATGGTTACCACTAATTATTCATTAATCAGTGTTACAGATGGATCGTCCAATAACTGTGAAGCGATCTCAGTAAGCGGCAATGCCTTTGTGGAAGTATTACCGGAACCAGCCTTGAATGCCGGTGTAAATCAATCCATCGCCCAGGGGAGTTTTGCTGCCCTCAATCCGGTTGTATCAGGAACCTATACCAATGTTCAATGGACTTCAGACCGGCCTGGAGACGGAAGTTTTAACAATGCCAATCTCCTGAGTCCGGTATTCACACCGAATGTTTCAGCCACCGGGGATTTTCTTCTTACGATTGAGCTGACGGATGCCAATGGGTTCTGTGATCCGATCACTGATCAGTTGACCATTACTGTAAATCCCGCAGGTACTGTGGATGCCGGCCCTGACCAGACCATTTGCGACGATGGCTCTATTGCTTTGTTGAGTGCAACCGATCCACCTACCTCAGGATATACAGACATCCTATGGGAAAGTGATCGTCCGGGAGACGGTTCCTTCTCAAATCCTCTTGCTGCCAACCCCCAGTTTCAACCCAACCCGGGCGCTACCGGAGATTTTATCCTGACTGCCAAGTACCAGGATAATGATGGATCGGATGGATTTTTACCCGATACGGAGGATTTCCTGACCATAACCGTAAATCCGCTTCCGGAAGTCTCATTTGATAACGTTGATGATATCATTGTTTGTGAAGGATCGGGAGACGTTGATCTCGATCTGACCCTCACCGGTAACGGTCCCTGGACGGTTTCCTATACCTACAACAGCGGTTCTGAGCAGTCATTTAATGTTGCTGCTGGAAACAATAATTATACATTTACGGTTCCTGCCTCTGCCCTTGGGGATAATGTTTATACCTTAACTAACATTACCGAAAACAATGGGGAAATTTGTGATGGAAACGTAGTGACGGGATTTGAATCGGTGAAAATTATCCGAAGGGCACTACCGGACGTAAGCATTACCAGTTCTGATGTTGCCATCTGTGACGATGGCTCGGTTGCAACAATTACCGTAGATCTTACGGGCATCGGCCCCTGGAATCTTACCTATTTTGATGGAACCAACTCTAATGTGATCAATAACATTACTACCAGCTCCTACAGTTTCGATGTTTCAGGTATACCAGGTAACACGACCACCTATTCCATAACTAATCTGGTAGAGAACAATGGAGCAAGTTGTTCCAATACAATTTCTGGAGAATCCGTGGATGTGATCAACAACCTGCGTCCTACAGGGGTCATCTCTATACCCCCTGCCGATGCTACCATTTGTGAAGGCTCCGGCACAGACCTGAATGTGGCGCTTACCGGATCAGGTCCCTGGGAGATTGTTTACACAGATGGAACGAATGATTTTACTTTTACCTCGACTGATCAGAATACTTCCCAGTTGATCCCGATATCCCCATCTGTGGGTAGCACAAACTACACACTCACAGGGATCCGTGACCTCACAACCATGTGCGTCTCGGTAGGCGCTGATCTCACCGGAAATGCCTTGATCACCGTGAAAGAAGGAATTCAGGTCGATGACCTGACGGATAGAACCATCCTGCAAAGTACTACCACAACCTTTTCTGCAAACGCTATTGGGGATTATACCAAGGTGGAATGGATGTCTGACCGACCCGGCATCTTCACTTCTCCGGGCGCCTTAAGTACAGATTTCACTCCTTCAGAAACAGGTCTCTACAATATCACTTTTACTGCCAGTGATGAAACCGCAATATGCACCCCTCCAGTGGCCAAAAGCTTTGTTCTTACCGTTGTGGAATCTGCGGATGCTATTGTTGATGCCGGACCTGATGGGGAATCCTGTCAGGGACAGCCCATATTACTTGCTGCTACTGTAGGATCTTCCTATTCGGATGAACCTGGGGACCTTATAACCTGGAGCCATGACGGTACCGGAACAATTGGGCCAGATCCTGCTGATCCGACCAATCCAGCAAAAGCTGAATATACACCGGATGGAGCAGAAACCGGGGCAGTAAACTTTACCGTTCAGGTGAGTGATGCCAGTGGAGTGGCGCCGGATAATCAGGGTGAAGTGACTTATACCATCTTCCAGACACCAAATGCATCGATTGTTTCCAATAACCAAATCATTTGTAATGATGGAAGTTCTGAGGCCACCATTGTAATCAGTATGGAGGGTAAAGGGCCTTGGGAACTGACCTATTCGGATGGTTCCACTGACTTTACCATTCCGGTCAATACGGCTACCTATAACCTCAACGTCATGGGTACCCCCGGGACAACCACCACCTACAGCCTCGTTAGTGTTTCTTCTACTTCTCTGACCAACTGTGTAAATAATGGTCTTGGTACATCCGTTAATATTACCAACCGGGAGTTGCCCACCGCAGAATTTCAGGATACTACCCCGATCACCCTATGCGATGATGGTTCTCAAGCCAGCATTACGCTTGATCTTACCGGTACAGGTCCATGGACCCTGGTCTGGCAGGATGACTTTAATGCAGTAGAAAACACCACCACGATTAATGCGTTGCCTTTTAATCTTAACGTAAGTGGGGTCGTTGGTGAGACCGTAACCTATTCCATCATCAGAGTGACTGAAAACAATGGAGTATCCTGTACCAACAACGATCTGGGATCACTGGGCCTTGGTCTGGATATTCAGGTAACCAAGAACCGAAGGCCCACCGCATCCATTTCCGGTAATCCGGTGATCTGTGAGATCGATGGAACGGAATCCGCTACCCTCGATGTTGCCTTGACTGGGGTAGGTCCATTTGAGTTGACGTATGAAGTAAATTCCAACCAGACTGTCCTGTCTATTCCGGATATTAATCCAAACGCTGATCCATCGGATCCGTTCACCGTATCCTTTGATGTTATGCCCGGATCAGTAGGAACATTCAATTACACCTTAACAGAAGTAGTGGATCTTGGCGTGTTACCCAATTGCGTATCCCTTCCCGGCGACCTTTCTGGCGTTTCCCAGGTGACCGTTAAACCAAAGATTATTGTTGATCCACTTGCAGACCGATCCATGATGGAAGGGGGGGCTCTCAACCTTTCCGGTACGGCTTCCGGATCTTATACCAAGGTAGAATGGACGATCGACCCGGATGAAGGTAATTTCACCCCACCAAACATCTTAAATACTTCTTTTCAGCCGCTACCCTCACAAGTTGGTGCTTACACCGTTATGCTGACTGCTACCGATGAAAGTGGAGTGTGTACTACGCCTGGAACTTCATTATTCACGTTAACGATCAACCCTTCCGACGATGCCACTCTAAACGCGGGTTTGGACGAAACGGTGTGTGAAGGTGAAACCATCAATCTTGATGCAGAAGTGGGTATCGCATACACTAATGAACCGGGTGATGTCGTCACCTGGAGCACACCTAATGGAACGGGTACTCTGACCCAGGATGCTGGAGATCCCAGTTTAGCAACTTATGTTCCGGATGGTAATGAGTCGAGTTCAGTACAATTTATTATTTCAGTAGAAGATGCCAGCGGAATAGCCGAAGATAAATCTGATATCGTGATTTATACCATAAGACCTCTTCCTGGAGCAGAATTCTTATCCAACGACGTTTCAATTTGTGAAGATGGTTCCATCGACCTAACAGTGAGATTTACCGGAACGGCTCCATGGGATTTCAAATACGAGAAAAATGGCGCTGAAGTAGTAGAAACAGGTATTGCCACCCCCACTTTCAACATCACTGCCAATGGTTCCGATGGCACTTCCACATATGGAATAACCGAAGTAAGCAATGCATTCAACAGCAATGGAACAGAACGAACCTGCCTGGTTAATATCTCCGGTGAAGATGTAACGGTAACCGCTTTACCGTTGCCCATAGTTGCTATTGTAGATGATAATCCACAAATTATCTGTGATGATGGATCAAATGCTGTAATTGAACTTAATATTACCAATGGTATCGCTCCATGGACCATGGCTTATCAGGAGGATGGTATCGAAAAAACCCAGAACATACCAACAGCCAACTATAGCTGGAGTATTCCGGGGGCTAGTGGCGAAACCATTAGTTATGTAATTACCGGGATCCAGGATGGAAGCGCTCAGGCTTGCCGGCAAGATCTTACCGGACTTGGATTAGAAGTAGAGATAACCAAAAATAAGAGACCAACCGCTGTAATGAGTGGGACCCAGACCATCTGTGAAGTTGACGGTACTGAGGCCGCTACGCTGGAAGTTGAACTGACCGGTTACGGTCCTTTTGATTTGACCTATGAGTTAAATTCTGATCTTTCTACCATCGAAATTCCCGATATCAATCCCAGCGCTAATCCCGATGATCCATTTACTACAACTTTCGAGGTAATTCCCGGTAGTACGGGAACATTCAATTATTCAATTATCGGTCTTACTGATAAGGGAGTTGCCCCACCTTGTAACAGCCAGGCGGGGGATCTTTCCGGAAGTGCACTGGTCACGGTTAAGCCAAGAATTATTGTACAACCTCTGACCGATCGAACTATACTGCAAGGAACTGACTTAAATCTAAACGGCGTTGTATCCGGATCGTTTACCGAAGTGTTATGGTCTATCGCTCCTGATGAAGGTCTGTTCACTCCGGATGATAATGTGAATACTACCTTTACTCCTGATCCGGCTCAGACCGGAACATTTATCGTTACCTTGACCGCTACGGATGAACTATCCAGTATTTGCAATGCTGATCAACAATCATTTACGTTGACCATTAATCCTACTGAAGATGCCGTGGTAGATGCTGGGGGTCCCCAGACGGTTTGTGAAAATGAAAATATTGATTTGTCTGCAACCATTGGAGCAGCTTACACTGATGTTAGTTGGAGTCATAATGGAACGGGAAGCTTGGTCCAGTATGCAGGTGATCCTTCACGTGCAACCTATATCCCGGCAGCGGGAGAAACGGGCATTATTCAATTTACAGTTGAAGCCGAGGATGAAAATGATATCGCACCGGATAAATCAGATAACGTATTAGTGACCATTAATCCACTTCCGGATGCCGAAATTATTTCCGGAAATGATATCATTTGTGATAATGGCTCTACATCTACTATCACCGTCAGCCTTACCGGCACGGGCCCCTGGGATATCGAGTATACTGATGGCACGGACAATTTCACTCTGTTGGATATTACTACACCTACCTATTCCTTCGATGTTCCGGGGAAGGTGAATGAGGATGTGACCTATAGCCTGGTGCAAGTTACTGAGAAAAACGGCCCTTCCTGTGTATCCGTGATCACGGGTGAAAATGTAGTGATCACCAAAAGAGCGCTTCCTGCGGCAACCATATTGGACGTGGATGTAACGGAATTATGCGATGATGGATCCCTGGCCACCATTGCCGTGGAGTTTTCCGGAAATGGTCCCTGGAACCTGACCTGGAAAGAGAATATAAGTGGAGTTGAGAATCTTGTGCCTAATATCACCACCTCAAATTATGAACTGAAAGTACCAGGTGTGGTAGGAAATCCTGCCATCTATTCTTTGGTCAGCGTGACGGAAAACGATGGGGTTACCTGTTCTCAGAATATTACTGATCAGGACGTGGATATTACAAAATTCAATCGACCGACCGGCGCCCTTTCCGGAGATCAAACCATTTGTGAGGGAGGTACCGCTGATCTGGATGTTTCCCTGACCGGCACGGGCCCATGGGAGATAATCTACCAGGAAGGCTCAGTAAACCAGACCTATACGGCAAATAATGCGGTAGATGTGATCCAGGTAACGCCGCCAGTAGGTACGATCTCCTACACCCTGGTATCCGTTACCGACCTGGCAACAGGTTGTGTCAGTGTTTCTGGTGATTTGAGCGGCAGCGCCCTGGTAACGGTTAAGCCGGAGATCGAAGTACAACCACTGACAGATCGTACCCTTCTACAGGGTAACACCTTAAATCTTAGTGGAACGGTGAATGGCGCTTTCACCCTGCTAGAATGGTCAATCGATCCAGCAGAAGGAAGCTTCATTCCAGCGAACAACTTAAATACCACCTATACACCGGGAGCGGACCAGGTGGGTAATTATACTGTATATTTAAAAGCATTTGATGATCCATCCAACATCTGCTCCATGGATGAAGAGTCATTTACCCTGACCATTAATCCTTCCGGGGATGCGGTAGTCGATGCAGGAAGTCCGCAAACTACCTGTGAAGATGAGAAAATCAACCTGAATGCCACCATTGGAGTTGCCTTTACGGATGTATTCTGGGAAACCAATGGGTCAGGTACGCTGGTTCAGGATATTGGGGATCCTTCCCTGGCCACCTATCAACCCGCGGACGGGGAAACAGGCACAATCCAGTTTACCGTAACCGCTTCGGACCTTAACGGCATTGCACCAACCACCTCTGATAATGTGCCGGTCACGATCAACAAATTACCCACTGCTGAGATCACCAGTCCGGACCGGTTGATCTGCGATGATGGAAGTACCACGACAATTACCGTTTCCATGACAGGAGCCGGTCCCTGGGATATTACCTATAATGATGGGACAAGTGATATTCCGATTTCAGATATCACTACCCGGAATTACGACATTACGGTACCGGGTATATCCGGAGCGGTAACCTATACCCTGATAAGTGTGGTAGAAAAGAATGGAGCCGTTTGTATAGGTAACATAGTCAACGACAATGAAGTTACGGTCACCACCCGTGAACTTCCCACAGCCAAAATTTTGTCCGTGGACAACAGTGAGCTTTGTGACGATGGCTCGCAGGCAACCATTCAGGTTGAACTAACCGGAACGGGCCCCTGGGATTTAACCTGGCAGGATAATGTAAATGGTGTTAACAACCTGATCA
Source organism: Cytophagales bacterium (assembly GCA_003500135.1). GTDB lineage: Bacteria > Bacteroidota > Bacteroidia > Cytophagales > Cyclobacteriaceae > UBA10427. Next base: position 57,085 of record DNTA01000310.1, read on the forward strand.
CCGATATCAATAGTTCCCCTTACGATCTGGTAGTTCCTGGAATTGCCGGTCAGACCGTTACTTATTCAATTGTCCGGGTGGTAGAAAAGAACGGAGTGAATTGTCCGGTAGACATCACCGGTCAGGAGGTGGATATCACAAAAAACTTTAGGCCAACAGGTGTGCTCACTGGTTCAGCCACCATTTGTGAGAATGGCTCTACAATCCTTGGCCTAACCCTCACCGGTACGGGCCCCTGGGATGTCATCTACACAGACGGCAGTAATGCATTCAGCGAAACCCTGAACAACGCCGATGCAGAATTGACCGTAACCCCAGATGTTGGAGCTACTACTTTCAGTTTGGTAAATATTACCGACCAGGGAACGGGTTGTACCTCCGTTGCAGGTGATCTTTCCGGTACACCACTGCTCAATGTTAAATCTGAAATCACAGTTACTCCACTGCCTGACCGAAATGTGCTGCAAGGATTCAGCATCGATTTTGTGGGTGAAGCCAACGGGGCGTACACCCTGATCGAATGGGAAAGTGATCGACCTGGCGTATTTTCATCTCCAAACAGCCTGAGCACGACCTTTACTCCACAGGGAGATCAGACCGGGGATTACATGATCACGTTTAGAGCCCTGGATGATCCTTCAAATATCTGTAGTGCTGATGAAACCTCCTTTACCCTGACTATAACCCCAACGGATGATGCGGTTGTTTTTGCCGGTGAAGACCAAACGGTATGTGAAGGGGAAGTCGTTGATTTAAAAGCAATAATCGGAGCAGTCTACACGGACATCAGCTGGACAGTGATCAGTGGTGCAGGGTCTGTCATAGGGGATGGCGTTGAACCAAATAATGCTACCTATCAACCATCAGGCGGAGAAACTGGTATTGTCCAGATACGCGTTACTGCTACTGATGTCAATGGAGTAGCACCTGATAAATCGGATGATCTGCTCATCACGATCAACCCAACTCCAACAGTAGAAATAATTACCGGAGACCGAATCATTTGTGATGACGGCTCTGAGGCAACCATTACTCTTGGCCTCACCGGAAATGGGCCCTGGGATGTGGTATACAATGACGGGCTTACTGATATAACGATTACCGACATTACCAATCCAACCCATAGTTTTCAGGTAACGGGAAGAGCAGGAGAAACGGTAAATTATACTATTGTCTCCGTGACAAGCAAGGATGAAGCCAACTGTGCTGGCGGAGCCCTCGGTACAGGTGTGAATATTACTCGTAACAACTTGCCTGAGGCACAGATCACCTCTGGAGATGTGGTATTATGTAATGATGGTAGCACGGCTGAAATTGTCGTAGCGCTTACCGGTACAGGGCCTTGGGATTTAATCTGGAGCGACGGAGTAGGAAGTAATTTTATTTCAGGAATAACCTCATCGCCGTATTCATTCTTTGTACCGGGAATCGCGGGTGAAGATGTCACATACTCAATTACGGGAATATTTGAGAATGACGGAACCTCTTGTTTCTCGACTGTTTCTGATCAGGAAGTGATTGTTTCTCGAAACGAACGACCAACAGCCGCTATTTCCGGTTCTACAACCCTATGTGAAGGTGAAAACGCTTTATTGGATTTCCAGCTTACCGGGGTAGGGCCTTGGGAAATCGAATTCAGTGATGGCATCAACACAACGGATTTCATTACTACTGTGGCATCATTTCAACAGACTTATGAGGTAACACCTTCAGTTGGCTTCACTAATTATTCCTTGATAAACCTAATTGATCTGGGTACTGGTTGTGACAGTCAAACTGGCGATCTTACAGGAACAGCTTTAGTTGAGGTTAATCCCGCAATCACTGTGGATGTAGGAAGTGATAAAACTATTCTCGCCAACCAATCCACTCTGATTTCAGCAATTGCTGCCGGTGGATTCAATGATATAGAATGGACAAGCACTGGTAATGGGACGTTCAGTCCGGATAATTTGCTTAATACCACGTATTCACCTGAACCTGAAGAAACAGGTACATTTGTAATACGACTAACCGCAAGGGACCTTGCGAATGTCTGTACGCCTGAGTTTGATGAACTTACTCTCAATGTAATTCCGATTGATGCTGCAAATGTATTTGCTGGAACGGGGTATACCATTTGTGAAGGTAGTTTAGCTCCGCTTAATGCCAGCATCGGAAGTGCGTATGAAGAAGTGACCTGGTCGGGTGGATCAGGAATTTTTGATAACCCTAACGCTTCATTAACTACCTATACCCCGGCCAGTGGTGAACTGGGTAATATCACATTAACTATTACCGCTACGGACAACGATGGAATTTTTGCTGAGAAATCCGATCAGATCGTCATTGAAGTATTGCAGGCCCCGTTCATTGTGGCCGGCGATAAGCAGATTACCTGCCAGGGAAGCGCGGTGCATCTAAATGCATCCCTGACCGGAAACAATACCGACATACAATGGACCACGGATGGTATCGGGTCATTTTCCAATTCCAGTGGACTGACTACTTTTTACATCCCGACAACTGATGAAACCGGACCAGTAACCATGACCGTAACCGCTAACGATCCGCTTTCCCTTTGCCAGGCTGTCAGTGATGAACTCGTCGTAACCTTCCAGCAAGAGATAAGTGTTACTGTAAGTGAAGAGCTCACCCTCTGTCAGGGTAGTAGTGTTTCACTTCAGCCCGAGGTCCAGGGGGAAAATGTGGAATACGAATGGTCCAGCTCCGGAAATGGAAGCTTTGACGATGTAAACTCTAAGGATGTCATCCACACTCCCTCAGAAGATGAAATAGGTAGGTTTAACCTTTTCATCACAGTTTCAGACCCAACTGGTATTTGTGAGCCGGTAACTAACTTCTTTACAATCAATGTACTTCCGAAAATTGAAGCTGATTATCCCGAATTGCTTGAAGTATGTCAGGGCAATTCAATACGTATTGACGGTAATGTGGTGGGTACCTACTCATCCCTCAACTGGTCAACAAATTCAAACGGTATTTTCTCTGATCCAGTTAGCGCCACTACAACCTATACCCCTGATGAAGAAGCTACAGGTGAACACATTCTTACCTTATCCATTGAAGATGGATCGGGATTATGTGATCAGGTGGAAATACAAGTTGCAGTGGATATTAAGCCTGAAGTAGTTGTTTACGCCGGTGAGGATAAATCCAGTATCCAACGTGAACCAGTAGTACTCAATGATGCCATAGTCAGCGGGGACTATTCCAATTTAACCTGGACTAGTAGCGGTTCTGGTTCTTTTAACGATCCCAATGCTTTAAATACAACCTATCAGCCCGGTGAAGATGAGACGGGCCAGATTGCTTTACAGCTGACCGCTACGGACGAATCAGGTTTGTGTTCTTCTGCATCGGATATTGTTATTATTGATATCGCGCCATTTACGCCAATACCAGAATTTGAGGTAAACCCGGATACTCCGGCTGAAGGATGTGCTCCTTTGCGTGTATCCTTTAACAACAATACGGAGTTTGGTTTCGAGTTGGGATACAGATGGGATTTTGGAGATGGAATTGGTACTTCCACCGAAAGAGAACCCACCTATACCTACATTGAGCCAGGTGTTTACACGGTAAAACTTACGGCTTCCAATGAAATTGGAACAGAAGCAAGTGTGGTCAAGGAAGATATGATTATAGTACACCCTGATCCTGTGCCACTATTTGAATTAGAAGAAGAACTGGTGTTCTATCCGAGTCCGGTTAAGATTATGAACCTTTCCAGGGGCGCTACAGAATTTATTTGGGATTTTGGAGATGGAACATCCTCAAATTTGGAGGAACCTGAGCATATATATGAACAGGAAGGCATTTATGATATTACACTTACTGTAAAGAATGAATTTGGATGTGAGGAAAAAGTAACGATAACCGGGGCAGTTGAAGTGAAGGAAGGTGGAGATGTAAAAGTTCCAAATGCTTTCTCTCCCGATCCTTCCGGGCCTTCCGGTGGCAGTGTGATCAATGGCAATCCTAATAATGACATATTCATACCAGTTTTTGAAGGGGTTAGTAAATTCAATATGCAGATTTTCAATCGCTGGGGAGAAAGAATTTTTGAAAGTTTTGATCAGAAAACAGGATGGGATGGATATTTCAGAGGTCAACTTAGTCCGCCTGGTATATATATATATAAAATTCAATTGGAATTTAGTGATGGTCGTAGTAAAACTTTGGTTGGGGATGTTACATTAGTGAATTGATGAAATTATGGAGGTAAAAAAAGTACTCGTTATAATCTTTATATTGATCTCTGGGACCATTCATGCTCAAGATGCTTTGTTTACTCAATTTACAGCTATACCTATGTATCTTAATCCAGGCTTAACCGGTTCAACCTTAGAATACAGAGCTTCCATGATCTCCAGAGTCCAATGGCCTGGGGCAGCTACTAAACCTTTTTTTACCAATGCGATAGGTTTTGATTATAATAATAACAACCTGAATAGCGGTTTTGGTGCATTGATTACAACTGATATGGCAGGGGAATCCAGATATAGATCTACCACAGCTAACCTACTGTATTCATTTCGAATAGCAACGAAAAAAGGTTGGATAATAAGACCAGGACTTAATTTTGGGGTTGGCGTACGTGATATACAATTCGATAATCTTGTGTTTGGAAATCAATTAAATCTCCGCGGTCAGAATGATCAAGTTATTACGGATGATACATATGTGGACGCCGATGAGAGAGTTAGTTATTTTGATTTTGGAACAGGAGCGGTAATGTATAATCAAAAGGTTTGGTTTGGAGGCGCTATATTTCATCTTAATCAACCTAATATTTCGATGGTGGAAGGTGACGATCAATTACCACTTAGGTGGACTTTGCATGGGGGTATAACCTTTCCATTATATAATACAATGAGAAAAGATAAAACAATTCCTGAGTTGGCGCCGACTTTTCTATATCAAAACCAGGGTAAATTTGATCAATTAGATGTTGGTCTTTACGTATATTATGCGTCTTTTCAATTTGGTCTGTGGTATAGGGGCTTACCTGTTGCAGAAAAAGAATCGGCTTATTCTGATGCTTTGAGTTTCCTATTCGGATACAATTCTGAACAATTTGATTTTTCTTACAGCTATGATTTCATAACGGGAGATCTAAGGGGTAATACTGGAGGGGCACACGAATTATCAGTTCGTTTTAAATTTTATGCGAATGCAAAAAGAAAACCTAGAAAAAGTGACTATAATGACATTAACAAACCACCTCCTTTCTTAAAACAATCATTCGATAAAAAATATTAATACCATGGAATTAATGATACATAAATTAATTCGCGCTAAAAATCACCGAATACACACAACTCAACCGCCCGATGCACTACTTCGGATTCGCTACCATTTTCAATTGCTCCCGGTCAAAATATTATAAAAATGCTGATTTGTTCCACTTATACACCGAGTATCCAGCTTGAGCTAAAAAACACTCGCTATCATAACAATTATCTTTAGTGAAGAAATTATTTATTACGGCAAACCTCTGTATTGCGTACTTTTAGCGCCACACAAACCCAATAAATCGTTATGAAGAAAACCTGGATTTTATCTATTGCAATTTTTTTATGCTTTTTTGCCTGTGAACAAAAGCAAGACCAAAGCAGTCAAAGCCAACAGAATGCTACTCCGCCCGATTCGCTGTTGGGTACTTTTTGGGATTACAGCCTGCCCATCGAGGAGCGGCTTGATCTATTAATTGATACTTTATCGCTTGAAGAAAAGATGTCGCTCATGCTGTACAACAGCCCGGCGATAGAGCGGTTAGGCATACCGGCCTACAATTGGTGGAATGAGGCCTTGCACGGTGTGGCGCGCGCCGGAAAGGCTACAGTATTTCCACAAGCCATAGGCCTGGGCGCCACTTTCGATCCCAACCTGATCAATGAAGTGGCCACAGCCATTTCTGACGAAGGAAGGGCCAAGTACAATGCGGCCTTGTCGATTGACAACCGCCTTCAGTACATGGGGGTGAGTTATTGGTCGCCAAATGTCAACATTTTCCGTGATCCGCGTTGGGGTCGCGGACATGAAACCTACGGCGAAGACCCGTTCCTTAGCGGTACCATCGGCAGTGCATTTGTCAGGGGTCTGCAAGGAGATCATCCAAAATACCTCAAAGCGGCGGCTTGTGCCAAGCACTATGCCGTCCACAGTGGTCCGGAAGGGTTGCGACATGAGTTCAATGCCGTACCGCCACGAAAAGATTTTGCCGAAACGTATTTGCCGGCCTTTGAGATGTTGGTAAAAAACGCCGACGTGGAGGCCGTGATGTGTGCTTACAACCGGACGTATGGCCTTCCTTGTTGTGGAAGTGGACTTCTACTTCAGGACATTTTAAGAAACCGGTGGGGTTTTGATGGTCATATCGTATCTGACTGTTGGGCCCTGGTCGACTTTCATGAAAACCATAAGATAACCGCTACGCCGGAAGAGTCAGCCGCTATGGCGCTTAAAGCCGGGGTGAATGTCAATTGCGGAACGGTATACCAGCACCTGATGGATGCCTTTGAGCAGGGGATGATCGACGAAGAAATGATTGACCGGGAGCTGCGCTATCTGATGCGAAGCCGTTTTAAACTCGGTATGTTCGATCCCCTGGAGATGAACCCATACAACGACATATCCCTGGATGTAATTGGCAGTGATGCCCATAAGGAAATGGCCCGCAAAGCCGCCCAAAAATCAATCGTATTGCTCAAAAATGATGGTGTGCTGCCATTGCGTAAAGATTTGAAGGACCTGCAGGTGGGGGTACATGGCAATGACGCCCAGGTAATGTATGGCAACTACTTCGGTCAAAGTGAAAATGCGGTCACCATTATGGAAGGAATTACAAGGAAAGTACACCCCGGAACGCGCATGGAGTTTCGGCAAGGGGTATTGCTTGACCGGCCCAACGTAAATCCGATTGACTGGAGCGCCAGTGTTACCAGTACGGCCGATGCAGTGATTGCCGTAATGGGCATTTCTAATTTGCTGGAAGGAGAGGAAGGCGAGTCGATTGCTTCAACTCTGAAAGGTGACCGCCAGGAAATCCAATTACCCCAAAACCAGATCGATTATATTAAAAAGCTTCGTTTAGCCGGTGACAAACCCCTCGTATTAATTCTGACGGGTGGAAGCCCCATCGATATATCAGAGGTGGAAGGTTTGGTAGATGCTATCTTATTTGTGTGGTATCCGGGTGAACAGGGGGGCAATGCCGTAGCCGATGTGCTGTTTGGGGATGTGAACCCTTCCGGCCGCTTACCCATTACTTTTCCAAGTTCATTAGATCAACTTCCACCATATGAAGATTATTCCATGGAAGGCCGCACCTATAAATACATGACCGAAACACCTCTATACCCATTTGGTTTTGGCCTTAGTTACACACAGTTTAGTTATGATAAAGTTGAACTGGATGGTGAAGCTACGAAAGATGCTTCAATCAAGACTAAAGTGACGGTGAAAAACACGGGTGATAAAGAAGGCGAAGAGGTGGTTCAGTTGTATTTAACGGATCTTGAGAGCTCAATACGGATGCCGCGCTATTCTTTAGTGGGCTTTAAAAGGGTTATGCTGAAGTCCGGTGAATCAACAACCCTTGAATTTGAAGTCAGTCCCGGTCATTTTTACGTAATCGACGAAAATGGTGAGAAAATCTTTGAGCCCGGTAAATTCCGCTTAACAGCTGCAGGAGCGAGTCCGTCTGACGCCAATAATAGCTTAGGGGCTGCTGAACCGGTAACTTTGGATTTTGAATTGGATTAAATTCCGGTATAGACAATAGAAAAAGCTGCTTTATATTATTTAAAGCAGCTTTTTTTATGGGTAACACAAAAATAATGGACGCTAGATGTACCAAAAAAAAGATCCTTCGTTTAAATATTGATATCAACTACAAAACTCTTACCGTCATGACGTACTTCGAAAGGGCCAGGGATTTTCAGGCCATGCAGGACAACAACCAGGTGATGGAGGCATTTGAAAAATATTATGCTGACAATTGCATCATTACCGAAATGCCCACCAGGGAAAAACGCGAGGGCAAAGATGCCCAAAGAAAGGCCATCGAAGAATGGTTTGAATTGGTGGAGGAACTGCACGACAGTGGCGTCAGGTCTATCACCGCTGACGAAGAAAATGCCATTACCTGCTGTGAAGTATGGTACGATGCTACCTACAAAGGAATGGGCAGGTCCAAAATGGAGGAAGTGGCCATACAAAAGTGGGAAGGTGATAAAATCATAGAAGAACGTTTTTACTACCACAGTCCCGGCTAAGAAACCATCACTATTCAAATTCAGGCAGTAAAAAATGCTGCCTGATGGTTTTTCAGATATCAATACTATCCGCCATGCCTTTTACAATTTTTCATTAGTATTGAATTTGAAGACAATTAACATTTATGAGACCGTTTATCCTAAACTACTCTTGTTGCCTGTTGGCATTTTTATTTCTAAGTTTATCAATATCTGTTTATTCGCAACCATCCTCATTTCCGGTAAGTGACTGGATGCAGTATGTTGATCCTGAAGATGCGGGTTTTGATACTGACAAACTAAATGCGGTTAAAGATAAGTTCATCGAAAATGGTGGCTCTTCCCTGATGGTCATTCGAGAGGGGTATGTAGTGAGTTATATCGGTCCCGTTGACCGATGCTACCGGCAAACTTCTGTGCGCAAAAGCTACCTCAATGCCTTGTATGGTATATTCGTCGACCGTGGTGATATCGACCTCAATGCATCGCTGGCATCATTAAATATCGACGATACACCACCTCTAAATGATAATGAAAAACGGGCTACAGTATTACAATTATTACAAAGCCGTTCGGGCATATATCATACGGCAGCATACTCACCGGAGTGGATGGAGAAGCAATTGCCCGAAAGAGGCAGTCATGCCCCGGGCACCTATTGGTTTTACAACAACTGGGATTTTAACGCCTTGGCCACGATTTTTAAACAGCAAACACATAGGGATATGTTTGAAGCGTTTCAGGAATATATAGCACAACCCACAGGTATGCAGGATTATGACCTTCAAAAAACCAAATATTTGTTCGAGGACGAATTATCTCAACATCCGGCCTACATCTTCCGCATGTCACCACGCGATATGGCCCGTTTTGGTTTGCTATATCTGAATAATGGCGCTTGGGAGGGTGAGCAGATCATACACGAATCGTGGATTGAAATAAGCTGGAAGCGGCATTCGGTAAATGGCACAAATGAAGCCGGCGTGCATTGGGATGATTATGGTTTGTTATGGTGGATTTCCAATACTATCACCAAAGAGCCAGTGTACTATGCTTCCGGCTCCGGCCTTCAGCGTATCAGCATATTTCCCGAGTCGGATATGGTGATGGTTCATGTGGTTGACAACTACCAAATGAAATCGGTCAATGAAGATCAGGTGGATGAACTCACAAAAATGCTATTAGATGCTAAAACCGGAAAAGTTAAGAAAGGTGCAAAACTACAGGAACTCACCATTCCGGAAGATACCCTGGAGATAGTGACCGTTGATGAAGGTATTTTAAAGAAATTTGTGGGCGAATACCAAAATCCGATGTTGGGCACATTCAAGATTTACCTTGAAGAAGACCATTTGCTTATGCAGGCCGGTATTGGCGATTTCGTGTTGAAACCTTTTGGGGAAAATGAGTTCTTCAATAAGGATATCAGAATTCCGATGTATTTTATACAAGATAGTGTAAGAAATGATCGATTTTTTATAGCTAAAATTAGTGAAAAAGGGATTATCCAACAATTTATATTCTACTATTAGTAAAAAGTAAGATTAAACTCTGAACTCTTGGTACTTAAGATTTTACTACTGATTTATATACTTTTGATCTTAGATTCCTAATCCGTAAATTGATATCTAAAGACTGAAGTCATGAAAATTGCCTGCCTCGGCGATATACACGGTACAGACCGGTGGAAAGAAGTGAGATCTTTGGAATGGGATTATTGCGTTTTCATCGGCGATTATGTGGATTCAACAACGATAGCCACAGACAGGATTTTGGACAACCTGAAAGGGATCATTGCATTTAAGCGAAGTAAACCTGAAAAAGTGATCTTATTGTGGGGCAATCATGATATTCAATACCGGTTCTATCCTCAATACCTGTGTTCCGGTTTTCGGCCGGAAATGTTGGAGCCATACCAAAAACTATTCGTTCAATTCCATGATCTTTTTCAGGTCGCATGGTATTGCGATGACTATTTATTCACTCATGCAGGACTGAGCGAAAAATGGGCTGAAAGGCAACTGATTGATAAAAGTGCTGATGGCATAACATGGGCGGAGTGGTTAAACCGCAACTTTGAAAATGAAAAGTTGAGAGATGCTATTGCAGAAGTGGGCCATGCCCGTGGGGGAGTAGCGGAGCATGGCGGTCCACTTTGGTGCGATTTCGGTCGTGAACTTATGCAAGCGCCATATCCCGGCATAAATCAGGTTCTCGGTCACTCGGCTACTACTTTTTTGATTATCCAAAAGCCGGTAAATAGCCTGTTGATCAACGTCGACTATCTGGCCTATTCCAATGAAGAAATATTCATTTTAGATACAGGTAAAAACTATGAAGCTGCTTCTTTTTAGTGATGTACATGTCAACAAAACCCATTGCCGGCATTTGGTGGAAATGTCAAAAGAGGTTGATTTGGTAATCGGCGCCGGTGATTTCGGATCTTTACGTATGGGAATAAAGAAAACGATTAAATGGTTAAGTGCCATTGATCGTCCTTCCATTTTGGCGCCCGGCAATGCCGAAAGTTTCAAAGAACTTCAGAAGGCTTGCGAAAACTGGCCCTCGGCGATAGTGTTACACGGAACAAAAACAGAAATATCAGGACAAACCTTTTTCGGTATTGGAGGCGGTATCCCGGTTACACCCTTCGGCCCCTGGAGTTATGATTTTACCGAAGAAGAAGGCAGGGACCTGTTAAAAAAATGTCCGGAAAAAGCTGTTCTAATAAGTCATTCACCCCCGTATGGTGGTTTGGATGTTTCAAGTCGTGGGCAGCATCTGGGTAGTTATGCTGTACTGGAAACTATACAATCCAGGAATCCAAAACTTGTAGTATGCGGGCATATCCATGAATCTTCAGGGCGAGAAATAGAATTTGAAGGTACTACTTTGGTGAATGCGGGGCCACGGGGGGTGATCTATAGTTTGTAGAAGTTGTACAATACCTTATTTTATATTTTCATAAGTATTTAAACATTGAACCAGTAGGTAATTTTAAGAAATATAGCTCTGTTTTTTACTTCCCACTGTGTGGGGGCATAGTTGTCGGTGTATACCAGGAAAAGATCTGACACCGGCTTAAAGCGCCATTGGAACCTTGAGTTGATATTAAGGTTATCCGCCTGGCTATTGTATTGAACGAAAGTATTCCAGAAAATCTGGTCGGTAAAAGAAAGGTCAAGCCTTGGCCCAATTAAATACAAATCGGCATCATTATAAGGTTCCGGAAACAACAAACGGTTCATTTCAAATTCCACTGAAATATTGGCATAAGGCTGAAGCCGGTATTGCATGGCGCCATAAAAATAATGTCGCGTACCATTGTAAAAGCCGCCGGTCCACACTGATGCCCGGTAGGTGAAATATTTCCTTTGGTCGGACCGATAGCTAATCCCTCCCCGATAGTATGTATAATCAGTTCCCGCAGGTAACACTTCTCCATCCGTCCCCGAAGGGTCAAAATCATTTCGAAGAAATACATAGGTGCGCTGACTGGCAATGGAGAATCGTGAGGAGTTTTTGAATTCAATATCGTAAGCAAGACGCGAGCTGCCATCGAGCATTTTGAGATCCATGTCAAAGTACCAGTCATTTCTTAGCTCAAAAGAATGTACGTTAACCTTTCCTTTTTTAGGGAAGATACGGTACTCAATCTCCGGTTGCAGGCGATAATAGTCAGACCGGGGTACAAAACCCACTTCAGCATTGTAGTTCGCACCTACATATTCATGGTTGTAGTCTATCCTTAGTTTCCTGGTATTATAACGAAGCCAAACCGCATGTGCGAAATCATCGTTTTCAACCTCCGGTGTGAATGATTTATGTAAGAATGCTTTTCCCATCCATTTGTTATTGGCGGACCTGAGGTTGTAATCGAAACCCAGCACCCGGTTGTAATTTTGCACTTTTCCCGTGGTATCCGATTCAAGCTGGTTTACAAAGTCGTTGCGATTGACAAAGATCATACCCATTGTAGATCGTCTGAAAACATTGCGTTCCAAAGCAAAAACGCCGTAGTTTCGTGAAGGGACGCCTATGCGACTATCATTTTCGGTTTGAATATCCATTGCGCCAATTCGCCATTTCGAATTGATACTTCCGCTAAGCCTGGCGCCTGCAATGATCCTGTTTTCCACAAGGTTATCACTGGTGTCACGTGCCAGTCCAACGCGTCGTGAAAAGAAGGGGCGGATCTGGCTAAAGCCGAAGTTGGCAAACAAGTCGCTGTTTTCAAGAAAAAACTGTCTTCTCTCTGGAAAAAAGAGTTCAAATCGCTGTAGATTGGTTTGTTGTTCATCTACCTCTACCTGACTAAAATCCGGGTAAACGGTCAGGTCAAGATTGAGCGAACTGGTTATTGCAATTTTAGCATCACCACCTACGCGAATGGTGGTTTCTGAGGGCGTTCCGGCTTCCTGGTTTTTGCTTTCTCCTATCGCTGCGTAGGGGATAAGTGATATATTAGAACCTGTACTTTGCTTGGGCTTGTCCCATTTCATATTACCAGAAAATGCCAGCGCGCTGGTTCGAAAGTTGATTGGCACCGGCACCCACGTGCTGATTTCATTATTGCTCATGTCTCGTCGTGAGAAGTTGATCTTCCAATATTCCTCTCCGGCATTAAAACGCAAAGTCTTGAATGGTATAGCCATTTCGGCTGTCCAGTAATGCTCATTTCTTTGGGTTTCACAGTACCATTTATTGTCCCACACATCCCGTGTCCATTGCCCACCGAATAAATTGCCTTCCCACTGCACATTATAAGGACTTACTGCAAATGCAAGCCCGTTGATCTCATCATTGAGAGGGTTGAAAAATACGGCCACATGGTCGTTATCATCCCGGTCATAATCGCGACGCAGTGAAGTTACCACATATTTACCGGTACTGTTTTCGGCATAAATACCAATGTAAATATTGTGTTCATCGTATGTGGTTTTGATTTTCGTACTTTCCGTTGCCGGTTCACCTTCGTCCGGGAAATTCTGTACGAAACCTGATGCTTCATCTGCCTCCTGCCAGGTCCGCTCATCTAAAAATCCATCCAACACAATTTCATCAATTGCCTCTTTGATATTTAGTTTAAACTGATCGTTATTATGAGCTTGTAATGAGAGAGTTATAGCTAAGTAAAAAAATAAAAAATGTCCAATAAATTTTGCCAACTTCATCAACCTTGAGTTTCCGATTTAAAATGTAAAAATAACATTTAAACGTTTTTGTAACAAATTGTGTTTATGAATGTTGGGTGAAGAATGACAGATAATAATCTTTGTAAATTTAAATTTAGGACAACGCTAAAATCCTTGAAAAACATAGTTTTCAAGCCTATTGAATAGCGCCATAAAATGTATAACTTTAATCTCACACTAATCGAACCCCATATTATGAAAACAAAGTACTCAATCTTCATTATTGCAATGGTTTTTATCGTGGCCTGTGGCCCGCAAAAGAAAAGTGATTCACAAGAATCAGAAAAGCAAGCTTCTGCTTCAGAAAAGATGGAGCCGGAGCTGACCAAAGTTTGGGAAACGGATACCGTACTTACCACATGCGAATCGGTACTTTATTATCCCGAAGAAGATGTATTATACGTCAGCAATATCGCAGGCAAACCTACCGATCAGGATGGTGTTGGCTTCATATCCAAATTGAATACAGACGGCGATATTGAAAACCTGAAATGGGTAGAAGGTCTCGATGCACCAAAGGGAATGGGCATTTTGGATAATCAGTTATATGTGACCAATATCAATGAGCTAATAGCCATCAATTTATCAGACGGCTCAATAGCGGAAAGATATGTGGTTGATGGCGCACAGTTTCTGAATGATGTGGCTATAGGTGAAGGCAAAGTGTTTTTTTCGGATATGAATACAGGAAAAATACACGTGTTGGAAAATGGCGAAATTACCACAGTAGCTGAAGGCCGGGATGGAGTGAACGGTTTGGCACATGACGGTAACAAACTTTATGCGCTGGATCAACAGGGCTTAAATCATTTTGGAATGGAAACTCCTGTTGTTTTGAACAGTGAAATCACAGGTGGTGATGGCCTCATAATTGTAAATGACACTACCTACATTGCGTCCAGATGGAAGGGTCAGATCTTTTTGGCTTTGGGTGGTGAAACACATCTTTTGTTGGATACAAATGAATCTTCTCAAACAGCGGATATCGGTTTTATCCCGGAGGAAAACCTGGTATTAGTGCCTACCTTCTTTAGCAATAAGGTGGAGGCCTACAAGCTGGAATACTAAATCATTATTGCCTATTAAGGTCCTTTCAATTGGTTTTTTTAATCATTTGAAAGGGCCTCCTGCCAACTCTTATTTCAGCGCAGCGAAAATTATTTATTTACTTTCTATATATTCGGCTTTTCAATTCAAGCGTTAGAAATGAGAACATTACTTACAACGGCACTACTTATCACGTTATTTTTATCAACTGCAATAGCCTCAGAAAATAATTTGCAATGGCTCAGGCATTCTGCAATTTCACCGGATGGCCAATTTGTGGCTTTTACTTATCACGGCGATATTTGGAAAGTGCCGGTAGATGGAGGGAAAGCCGTTCGAATGACGGTACATGCCGCCTATGATGCTGCTCCGGTATGGTCTAATGACGGTAAGCAAATTGCATTTTCTTATAATCGCTATGGGAATTTTGATGTTTTCATAATGAATGCTACCGGAGGCGAACTCAAGCGATTAACCTATCATTCGGGTGATGACTGGCCATCGGGTTTCACACAGAATGACCGCTCAGTGCTATTCTCGGCAGTGAGAACAGATGTATTGAAAAGCATGCTACATCCCGACTTTGGCGAATTGTATTCGGTTGATATTGATGGGGGCAGGCCGGAAATGATTTTTTCAATACCTGTTAAGAATGCAAGGCAAAATAAAAATGGTGATATTCTGTTCGAAGAAATAAAAGGATATGAAGATCAGTGGCGTAAACATCATACTTCTTCGGTAACCCGCGATATCTGGCTTTGGAAAGCTTCGGATAGTACTTTTCATAAATTATCAACATTTGAAGGAGAAAACCGGAACCCGGTATTCACATCCGAAAACGGCTACTACTATCTTTCTGAAGCAGATGGTAATTTCGATGTTTACCGGTCAAATCTTTCGGATAATGAAAATATGGTTCAAATCACTGATTTCAGCCCTCATCCTGTTCGGTATTTATCAGTAGCCGATAATGGTACACTTGCTTTTAGTTATAATGGCGCCATCTATGTGAAAAAACCAAATGAAGAAGCAAAAGAACTGGTTATCGACCTTTCCGGCGATCAAAACATACTTCCCAGAGAACCCCTGATGGTGAATAGTGACATCTCAGAAATGGTGGTGTCGCCAAATGGTAAAGAAATCGTATTTATTTATCGTGGTGAAGTATTTGCCAGTACCATTGAAGGTACCCTTACACGACAGTTGACGCAAACGCCGGAACAGGAGCGTACGCTTGACATTAGTCCGGATGGAAAAAAAATAGTATACGCCGGTGAGCGGGACAATAGCTGGAACCTGTATACCATGGAATTGGGCAAAGATGATCAGTTTTTTGTAAATGCGATTGATCTAAAAGAAAAAATACTATTGCAAACGGATAAAGAAACCTTTCAACCAAAGTTTTCTCCGGATGGCAAAGAAGTCGCCTTTCTCGAAGAGCGCATCATTTTGAAAAAAATCAATGCAGAAAGCGGCACTGTAACTCAAATTCACGACGGCCAGCAAAATTTCTCATATGCCGATGGTGATCAGCATTTCGAGTGGAGTCCGGATGGCAAATGGTTTTCAATCACCTTTTATCCAACCGCACATTGGGTCAGTGAAATGGGTATTATCAAATCAGATGGTAGTGGCGAGATCATCAACCTGACAAAAAGTGGTTTCTATGATGAATCGCCACAATGGTCGCCAGATGGCCAAATGATTTACTGGATGTCCGACCGCCATGGTGCGCATAGCGTAGCCAAGACAGGTAGTTTTGAATTGGATGTGTATGGGCTGTTTTTAACACAAAAAGCCCTGGATGAATTTAAAATGGACAAAGCAGAAGCAGCGCTTATGGAAAAAAAGGAAGATGAAGAAAAAGACGATGATAAAGAAAAAGACGAGGATAAAGAAGATGAGGTAGTGCTGATCGATCCCATTGAAATGGAGTTTGAAGGTTTGAGAGACAGAAAGGAAAGACTGACCTTATTTTCCTCTTATATTTCAGATGTCAAGCTCGATAAAAAATCGGAAAACCTGTACATATTAGGCCGAACAGATAAAAAATACACTCTGTGGAAAATTGATCTGAGAACCAAAGAAACCAAATCATTGGCATCATTTGATAAAAGTGGTTCCCTACAATTTGACAATGATTACAGCCATTTATTTGTTTTGAGTGATGGAAAAATAAGCAGCATCGATGTAAAGAGTGAAGAGTCAGAAAGTGTTTCTGTTAATGGTGAAATGGTATTGGATTACAGCGCTGAACGGCAATATCTGATGGATCATGTAGCGCGACAGGTGAAGAAGAAATTCCTTGATCCTGAGCTCCATGGTGCGGACTGGGATTCACTGGTATTGAATTACCGGCGTTTTGTCGCCGATTTAAATAATGATTTCGACTTCCGGGACGTATTGGGAGAGCTATTGGGAGAGCTCAACGCTTCACATACCGGCGCGCGCTGGAGGGAAAAAGCATCTAAAGGGGATCAAACAGCATCGCTTGGCGCT